>CAITQQ010000167.1 GCA_903894575.1 uncultured bacterium | reverse complement strand
TTATTGGATGGTGATCCATCCTCCGGTGCTCTTCCTGGGCTTTGCCTCTTCAGTGGGGCCCTATGCTTTCGCTGTGGCAGGACTTTGGAAAAAAGACCATGCAGGATGGGTGAGACCAGCCATGCCATGGGCGTTGTTCTGCGCCGGAATACTCGGACTGGGCATCATGATGGGAGCCGCCTGGGCCTACGAGTCTTTGACTTTTGGTGGATACTGGGCCTGGGATCCGGTTGAAAACGCCTCCATGGTGCCCTGGTTGTTGCTGGTGGCAGGAATCCATACCCTGTTGATTTTCCAGAGCACGGGCTATTCCTTGAAAGCCAGTTACTTGTTCATTTGCCTTTCTTTTTTACTTGTATTGTACTCTACTTTTTTGACCCGCACAGGCGTGCTTGGTGATACTTCAGTACACTCATTTACCGGAGAGGGCAGTACGTTGTATTGGCACCTGATCATCATGCAATTGTTCTTTATTTTCCTTCCCCTGGCATTGTACTGGAGAGACCGGAAAAATGTTCCTGTGGTGGTCAAAGAGGAAAGCATGAATTCCCGTGAATTCTGGATGTTCGTGGGATCCCTGTTGTTGTTGATTTCAGGACTCTATATCATTGTTTTAACCTCACTTCCTTTTTTCAACAAATTGTTTGGTACGAGCTGGGCGATTGGAAAAGATGTGGAATATGTCTACAACAGGATCATGATCCTTGTGGCCATCATCATTGGTCTGCTGACCGCCATCACCCAATATTTTAAGTACAAGGATACCAGCAGAAAATACATTTGGTCTAAGCTGCTTATCCCTACAATTGTTTCTGTTGCATTGGCCGCTTTGGTCAGTATTTTTGGAGGGATTGATTACGACAATTACGGCGCTGGTTTTCTTGCAGCCATTCACCTTGCCCTTTGGACATCCATTTATGCAGTAATTGCCAATGCCAGTTATTTGATCGTGGTATTGAAAGGGAAGTTGAAAGCGGCAGGATCATCCATCACCCATTTTGGTTTTGGATTGATGTTGGTGGGTATCCTGATCTCATCCGCTAAAAAGGAGCTGATCTCTGAAAACCGCACGGGCATTAATGTTTCAGGGTTGAAGGATGCAAAGGGAAGGGATGAAAATCCTTTGGAAAACATCACCCTCATCTACAATATTCCCACCCCGATGGGCAAGTATACCGTCACCTATCTTGGCGATTCTACAGAAACCAAAAACAACAAGGTTTATTTCAAGATAAAATTCATCAAAACAGATACTACTGACAACAGCATTGCGGAAGAGTTTGATGTAACCCCCAATGCGTTTCTGATGAAAGGGGAGGAGGGTACACAGCTTTCATCCAATCCTGGGTCAAGGCATTATTTGTCCAATGATGTTTTTGTATACATCACTTCCTGGTTGAATCCAGACAATGTAAAAGACACTGCCAGCTTTAATTACAAGCCAGTGAATGCCGGCGATACGATGTATTATTCGAACGGATTTGTAGTCGTAGACAGGGTCTTGGCTGCCAACAAACATGACAACAAGGAACTGCCCTTGGTAGACAGTGCCTGGCTCTCTGAGCTGACTGTTTACTCCAAAGAAGGACGCAAGTTTCCTGCAACGCCTGCCTATTTTATAAAGGATGGCGGTGCTTCTGGCAAAACAGATACCATCATGGAACAGAACCTTGTGCTGGCATTGAACAAGCAGCCTTCAGGGGAAGTTGAGCTGGGCATCAAGGAATCCAATGCCGTGATGCGTTACATCACCCTGAAAGCCTACCGTTTCCCCTGGATCAACCTGCTCTGGCTGGGAACCGTGATCATGGTGATCGGTTTCATGATCAGCATGTATTTCAGGATCAAGAGCAAGCTATACGCAGTTTAATTTTCGTAAATTAGCGTGTGCGCAAGTTGATTTTCATATTGTTCATTTTTCTCTCAGCCCATTCTTTTGGCCAGTCCCGTTATGGGCCAAACGATACCCTGGTTGTGCCCTATATTGTTTATGAAGGCGACACCATGACCTATGCACAGCTCGACATGGTCATGGTTTGGGGCAAGATGTCCAATGCTCAACGAAAGGCCAACAGAGAGTGGACCCGCCTCCGAAATGCGGTTTATGTGACGTATCCTTATGCCAAAAAAGCCGGATTCATCATCAATGATGTCAACAGCAGTCTCAAGCATATTGTCGACGAAAAGAAAAGAAAGCAATACCTCAGCTCGCGGGAAAAGGTCTTGAAAAAAGAATTTACCGAGCCCCTGACCAATCTTTCTGTTTACCAGGGAAAGATCCTGATGAAGCTGATCAACCGGGAGACCAGCAATACATGTTATGATCTTGTAAAGGAATACAAGGGCGGCTTTTCTGCGAAGTTTTGGCAGACCATTGCCTGGGTATTTGGTGGCAGCCTCAAGCAAAACTATGACCCCAAAGGGGAGGATGCCGAAATGGAACAAATCGTTCTGGAGGTTGCCAGGATGTACGGACATGCTTCCTGATTCTGTATCTTTGCGCGGTAAAAACAACACATGAAACTTTTTGTATTGGCAATCGGGGTTCACCCGGACGATGTGGAGCTCAGTGCTTCCGGCACTTTGATCAATGAAGTCCGGAAGGGCAATGCAGCAGGTGTTGTTGACCTTACAGAAGGTGAATTGGGTACCAGAGGAACGGTGGAAACCCGCTATGCAGAAGCCGCCAAGGCAGCGGAAGTGATGGGATTGTCGGCGAGGGAAAATCTCCGCATGCGGGATGGATTTTTCAAGAATGATGAGGAACATCAATTGAAAGTGATTCAAGTGATCAGAAAATACCAGCCCGAAGTGGTGCTGGCCAATATTTTGGATGACAGGCATCCAGACCATGGCCGAGCTGGACGTTTGGTGGTAGATGCCGCATTTCTTTCAGGGCTCAGCAAAATTGAAACCTTTGACGAGAACGGACATCCGCAGAAAAGATGGAGACCCAAACAGGTCTTGCATTATATCCAGGACAGGTTTTATGAACCGGATTTAG
>CAITQQ010000166.1 GCA_903894575.1 uncultured bacterium | reverse complement strand
GATAAAACGTTTTCCACTTTCGCAGGGACGGCGTTCAATTCCTGTACAAGATGCAGAAAACGATCATTGCTGATGGTCTGCTTCGCTTTGGCGATTTTCAGTGCGATCATTGTCAATACAACCAATTGTGCCGTGAACGCCTTTGTACTTGCAACACCTATCTCTGGACCAGCATGGGTGTAGGCGCCTGCATGTGAAATACGGGCAATGGATGAACCCACTACATTGAGTATTCCAAAAATAATGGCTCCCTGTTGTTTTGCTTTCTCAATCGCAACCAGTGTATCAGCGGTTTCGCCACTTTGCGATATAGCAAAAATCACATCTCCTTTTTCAATGATGGGATTTCGGTAACGGAATTCAGACGCATATTCAACTTCCACCGGTATGCGGCAAAGTTCTTCAATGATGTACTCTGCAACCAAGCCTGCATGCCAACTGGTGCCACAAGCTACTACTATGATTCTTTTTGCATTTTTCAGTGCCTCAATATGTTCCTGCACACCAGCCATGATGACTTCCCCATTCACCACATCAAGCCTGCCACGAAGACAATCAAAAATTGTTTTGGGTTGCTCATGGATTTCTTTCAACATGAAATGCTCATAGCCGCCCTTTTCGATGGCCGCCAGTTCCAGATCAAGCTTTTGAACAAAAGGGGTAATGATTTCGTTGCCCAGGTTCTTGAGCACCAATTCATTTCCCTTGATAATGGCCAATTCATAATCGTTGATATAAACTACCTCTTTGGTGTATTCAATGATAGGAGAAGCATCAGATGCCAAAAAATGTTCATTCTCTCCAATGCCAATTACCAGAGGACTTCCTTTTCTTGCTGCGATCAAGGTGTCTGGGTTTTCAGCATCCAATAATACAATCACATAGGCACCCACAACCCTTTTCAGCGCAATGCGGACGGCTTCTTCCAATGAGCATTGGTTGTTAGACAATATATCATCGATAAAATTGAGTAAGACTTCAGTGTCGGTATCACTGCTGAATTGGTATCCCTTTTTCAACAATTCCTGTTTGAGGGAAGCATAGTTTTCAATGATGCCATTGTGAATCATTGAAATCCGACCACTGGCAGAAAGATGTGGATGTGCATTCCGATCGCTTGGCTCACCATGAGTAGCCCACCGCGTATGGCCTATTCCAATGGTTGAGGGCAAATGAGTATTTGAAAGTGACTCTTCCAGGCGGGCAACTTTCCCCTGTTTTTTAAAGACATCAATCTTGTCTGAGATGAGGGCTACACCAGCGCTGTCATATCCCCTGTATTCAAGACGCTTGAGTCCTTTGAGTACAATTGGGTATGCTTCTCGGTGTCCTGTATAGGCAACGATTCCACACATTGTTAGGTTTTTTGGTTGATGCGCAAAACTAACAAGTTCAGGTGAAGTAAAATAACAATTAAGGTAAAGAGTTTGTTAGCAAATGAGAAAAAGCACAATACAGTGTTAATGAGGATGATACATATCTAAAAATCAATTCATCTTTAATACTTGAATTTTGCAATCCGTCCATTCCCCCCAGCCATGACAGTATATTTCCCGTCAGGGGATTTTACTGCAACATGGAAGCCAATGTTGCTGATGTTTTTCCAGTTCAATCCACCATCTCTCGAAATATCAACGCCGGAAGTGCCGCATGACAAAACTGTTGATTTTGACAAATAAACCACAGCGCTTTTGTATCCTGCTGGTGGTGTGACAGGTTGATTGAATTTTACTTTCGGATCCAGTGAAAAAAGCAGGATGGCGCTATCACTTCTTTTATCGTTGGCAAAATCTCCACCAATGATGATCCCTTGCTTTTGATTGGAGTGTAATGCCAATCCATTGGCACCGGTTGAGTTTCGACCAGACTGCATGGGCAGGCTGAGGGCTTCCCCATTGAAGAACATCCGGGATTGGATACCGCCAGAAACAAACAATGTTTTAGTATTCCGGTTAGTGCCCAAGAGTTTGATATTGGATCCGCTGGAGGCAAAAAAAGCTTCGCCGTCCATCATTTTATCAATTGTTTCGATGGGTTTCCAACTATCCCCTTTATCGCTGCTTACTGCCATAAAAGTCTTCCCATTGATGGGATCGCCAATGACAACACCATTGTTTCCAGAAAAATCCATCGCATCCAGGAACATGCCCGGCCTTGTATCTTCAAAAACTTTTTTCCATGTCAATCCCCCATCGGTGGTCTTTAAAATATGGGCTGGTGTATCGATGGCCATGATGATGGCAGTGGAACTATCGAATGCCTCAATATCGCGAAAATCACGCCTGGCATAGCCTTCAACCCTCATCCAACGAAAGGTATTGCCCCCATCGACTGATTTGGCCACCATGCCGCTGCTGCCACTTGCCCAAACAACTGACGCGCTGGGCATTGAAAGCCCCCTGATCGATATTTTTTGTCCTTGCTCGACCATGACAATAGTTTGAGCACTAAGACCAATAATAGAAAAGCAGAAAAAGCAAATGATCAACAGAGGTTTCATTGATTGATTTTATTGAATATAACGAAGTGACAAAAGAAATAAATCTGCTTTTGCAATTGTTTCAGACAAATATGGCTCTTTGTTGAAAAAACCATGCGGCTGATCCTCAGATAAAAACAGGTCACACCTGCCACCAACTTGCTCTATTTTTTTCTTGAACATTTCAGCTGTCGCTACCGGAATGAGTTTATCCTTTGTTCCAAGGAAGAAAATGGTTGGGGGAAACCCTTTCTGTATATTATGGATGGGCGAAAATGTGACATAATTTTCACCAATTCTCTCAAACCCATAACCATCCTTTCCATTATCGATCACCGGATTGAAAAGTACCAGGGCATTGGGCTTTGCACTTATGGAAAGATCATCACTTGATTCATTGAGGGATTCGTTGGTGAAACATGCTGCCGCCAAATGCCCGCCTGCAGAACCACCGGAAGCGACAAGCTTGTTTGCGTCAATCCCTAACGCTTCTGCATGTTGACGCAGATACCGAATGGCCGACTTTGCATCCTTGACAGATTCAAAAGGGCTGGTATTGTGCCTGGACTTTACACGGTAATCTACCAATACAGCAATCATGTTTTTAGCAGCAAAGTGCAAAGCATGGGGCTCAAATTGTGTCATCGTACCGCCCGTCCAACCACCTCCAAAAAAGAATACAATTGTTGGAAGACGCTCTCCTTTCTTGTAAGCTAGAGGATAGAAGATTTTCAGCCCAAGCTTCACTGTATCCACTTGCTTATAGGTCAATTCCAGGGGGCTCTTGATGGTCTGGCAAAAAACAGCATGTGAAGAACTTACCAACACCAAAGTCAAAAGGAGTAGTTTTCTAAGATTTATCATCATTGGAATAGATTAATAACAAACAATTGCAAGTAAAACAATATTACTGAAATTAGCCTTCATTAAAATACACCTGTTTCATTGTAGCCCATCCTGATTCACCTTCTAAAGGAATCTGCATGGGATTGCATATTTCAAGCCAATACTGGTTGCGGGGTTCTTTTTCCAAAGCCGCCATATCTGCCAAAAAATCTGTTCCGTCATATTCATAATAGCCGAACTCAAACCAATCATTTCCAATTTGATGAAGAAAAATGCTAAAATTTTTCATGTGATACTTTGCCAATAAATCCCTTACACCAGCGTTGGAATCATCGTGTAATGCTAAGTATTGATCCAAATATTCTGGCCTTAGTTTGATGACCATTCCAACGCGTCTTACATCACTCTTTGATTGTTGATGCATATTATTCGAATTTAATTTTTGGCAGGATTTAAATATACCCGTGCTGCATTTCCTCCCATAATTGCAGATTGCTCTGTGGGAGTTAAGCCCTTAATAAGCGAGGTTATTGTATCAACCCAGGTTGAATATTCACTTTCTAACAGACAGACAGGCCAATCTGATCCGAACATGATACGGTCTGTTCCGAATGTCTTTAAAACAACATCAAAATAGGGCTTTAACAACTCCACATCCCATTGAGGATCTCTGACTTCTGTTACCATGCCTGATAACTTGCAGCATACATGATCACGCTCTGCCAACAGACTGATATGCTTTGCCCATCGATGGTCGAACGCATTGCGTTGGATTTGCGGTTTAGCGATATGATCAACAATAATGGGTAAGCCGGGATGTTTGTCAATAAATTGAATGGTTTGAGGAAGGTGTTTTTCATAAATCAGCACATCATAACATAAGGAGTAAAGGCTTAATGCTTTGATACCCGCATTAAAATCATCTCGAAGAATGAAATTTTCATCGAGTTCATCATGCACAACATGGCGAAAACCAACTATTTTTTTTTGAAGAGCATATTGGGCTAAATAATCTTCTACGTTGGGATCGCACAATGGAATCCAGCCTACAACACCCTTGATCATTGAATATTTGTCTGCCAAATCAAGCAAGAAATCAGTTTCTTCCAACATTTGTCTTGCCTGTACAGCAATGGAACCGTCGATTGCTTTCTCATCAAGCAATGGCTGAAGGTCTTTCGGTAGAAAATCTTTTCTAATAACATGGTGTTCATCCGACATCCAGACATAGTCTGAAGTATTATATTTCCAAAAGTGCTGATGACTGTCAATTCTCATGTTTAATAATTCCAATTTTGGTTTGATACTGGTGCCAATATTTTCAACACATCTGCTAACAATGTTTCATCAATGGGCATTGAGCTCCAGTCAATGTTTCGCTTTACCGTTTCTGGATTTGAGCTGCTGAACATGGTTGTGACAAGATCAGGATGCTGAGTTGAAAACTGAATGGCCAATTTTTCAATAGCTACCCCTTTCTCTAAGCAATATGTTGCAGCTTTATTAAAAATGCTCCGCTGTTCCGGAGTTGCGGGGTGCCATTCCGGTGCTCCCCGGGAAGTAAGCAGTCCTGCGGCAAATGGCGAAGCATTGATGAGGCCAATTCCTTTAGCACTTGCCTGTTGTAACAAGGGAAGCAAACGTGTATCATTCAGGCAGTAGAGATTATGAGAAAGCCCAACATCAATCAGACCCTCCTCAATAACCCTTTCCCAGAGATCCGCAGGATACATTCCAATGCCAACAGCGCCAATACGCCCCTCCTGCTTAAGCTCAAACAATGTTTTCATGCCCTCATTGAGTGCCCATTCAGTATGTATCCGGTGGTTGTATTCTATATCATGCAGATGAACAATATCAAAATAATCAACACCAATCCTTTTTGCACTTGCATCCAAGGAGCTTCTGATTCCCTCTCTGCTGTAGTCAAAACTATCTACACCATAACCATCTGGTGCGGTATTCTTTCCAACTTTTGTAGACAAATAATAGCTTGCTCTCGGAACTCCTTTCAATGCCTGACCCAAAACCTTTTCGGCCTTTGTACCGCCATAAGCGGGAGCAACATCGATATAATTGATACCAAGTTCAAGCGCAACATGGACTGCTTCTATGGCCTTCTGCTCATTAATTTCATGAAAAACTCCTCCGAGTGATGACGCCCCGAAACTAATGGCAGAAATTTCATATCCGGTTTTTCCCAGTTGATTGTACCTCATACTGCAATTTGTACTTTCATAACATGCTGTTTTGCCAAAGCTTTCTCAAAGGCTAAAGGAGTATCATCAAAACCATAGATATCTGTAACAATTCCATCCAAATTAATCTGTCCTGCTGCTACCATGTTGAGGGCATCTTGAAATACATGAGCAAACCGAAACGAACCAAACAATTTCAATTCTTTACTCATGATTAAATTACCAGGCAAGCTGAAAAGCTCTGGCAAGGTACCCACCAAAACAACTGTACCACCCCTCCGCACGACCTCCAACCCATTGGAAAGAGCAGATGGAACTCCAGAAGCTTCAATAACCACATCATAGTGCTCATTGGCTTGCCATGCCTTCTCATCAACAGGATTGATGGCAGCATTGGCACCACTGGCCAGCGCGAAATCCCTGGCAAATGCATTTACATCACTCATGGTGACCCTGTATGCTCCCAATGCCCTTGCCACCCTGAGAATCAATTGGCCGATAGGGCCACCGCCCGTTATCAGCACCGACTTTCCTGAAATATCGCCAACCTGCCTCACTGCATGCATGGCCACACTCAGCGGCTCAAGCAAAGATGCCTGTGTCAAATGAATTCCCTTGGGCAATACATAACAGTTGGATGAGGGTACAACAACATATTGCCCCATGGATCCATCAATGTGTGGATCACAACTGGCAGACCCAAAAAATTTCATGTAAAGGCAGAGGTTATAATGCCCACTCCGACAATGATTGCAAGATCCACAAGGCATGGAAGGATCAACTGCAATTTCATCACCTGCGCTCAGGCCTTGAACATTGGATCCCACCTCTCGAACAATGCCAGAGAACTCATGGCCCAGTGCAAAAGGGCGTTTCGGAACAAAACGTCCACAAAAACCATGATTAAAATAATGCAGATCTGATCCACAAATCCCAGTGAATTTGATTTCTACCAAAACCTCTCCTGCTTCCAGGGTTGGAACTGGCCTATCAGCCAACCTGATATCTTTGGGTCCATAAAGCAAGTATGTTTTCACTTTAATTGTATTGCGATTATTGGTTAAATATCGTGCTTTTCAAAAACCCTCACAGCATAAATTTGTGCCCTTTCCGCACCATGGGTTGCACTGCACTCCAACCTGATGCCTATTACATTGCGGAGATCTAGGGAATGAGAACAATTGCGCTGATGATTGTTGTTTACGCTGGCCACAACCACTTCTTGACCATCTGACAAGGTTGCAAGAATAGCATATGCCCTCACAATTGTCGGGATAGCAGTTTCAGCATATCCCTGCCAACTTTGGCCAAAATGAAATTGCAATGCTGAATCAAATAATACCTGAATACCGCGAATATCCCGAGGCCTATCCCATGACAAGGATATCCATTCAGCTTGAGCAAAAGAAGTTTTTGAGGAGACCCACAGATTGGGAAGATTTGTTGGACGAGAATGCTGATTAACAACCATTGCTGGTTCATAAATTGGCTGCAATGGAAAGACACGGCAGGCAAAAGAAAATCCTAAAAAGCAACTGATGTTTTGAAAAGCATAGGCATGTTCATTCCATACAGGTGCTGAAACACTTGCCCCATCTGCATCAGCAGCTCTTTTCTGGCCAATAGCCAACGTACGCAAGGTCCATTTTGAATGAGGATTGGGACGTATGGGATCTTCCGGCCGGGGATAATATCTCAATTGACCTGGTGGAGATTCGATTACATGAAGCCTTATCAATGCATTTTCTTCCATTACAAGAAAATGCCACCCCGGCTGTGTGATACTGCAGGAAATAGGCAGGTTTACCCATTGCTTTTCGCCAGGGAATATTGCTATTTTTCCTGAAAAAAGTTGCTTGTCTGGATAAGTAGATGAATTTGAAGGACCCTGCATAAAGGAATAGCAGATTTCTGTAGCTCCAGAAGCATCCAATAAAATTTGTACATGGGTGATATGATCAGTTAGAATGGATAGCATTTGCATGCGTGATTCTATAAGGGGTTCCGTACCCCAACTCTGCACTGAATCATGGTCAGAAAAAACAGAGGATGCAGCTATTTTTGCTTCTGGGGCAATATCAAACGGAACTGCAGTGACAAAATTATGTATATGATGGTCCGCCTTTATCAGGTCTTGCTGAATGCCACTGAGCCTTTCCCCTGAGGAAAGATCACGGGCGTTACAACCAACATTACAAGCATGCGCAGCAGCCATGCCAACCGCCTCTCCGAGCTGGGCACATGTTAACATCACCCTTGTACTGGAGAGTGCATAGTGGGATGCACTGATATTTCGCCCAGCAAAAAACAGGTTGCTTACATTACGGGAGTAAAGTGATCTGAGCGGAATATTGTGTGGACCGCGAAGATATTGATGGGTACTTGGATTTTCCTTGTCGTGAAAACCTCCTGGTGGATGGTGGTCGAATCCCCAACCGCCATATGCCACGGAATCTTCAAAATCAACCTGTTGGTCGATATCACCCATTGTGAGTATATGGTCACCCTCAAAACGCCTGGACTCACGTTTACCCGGCACAGCACCCATCCAATCCAACTCATAGGTAGCAAGTCTTTCTGAAAGTGGTGACCTGTTTTTTAGATAATCCCAAACTGCCAGGGTGATGCGCTGCACCTCATCCTTTATCTTGAGTGTATCATGGACTGTATCCAGTTCTCCTCCCCATTCCAACCACCAGAAACCGCCAGTGTCCGGAAAAAAATGCTCATTGACCGGACGATAAGGACCAAAATCTTCTAATTGGAGTTCCAGATTTACCCAGTTGGGTCTTACGAACGGGATAGGCCTTCCGGTATCCTTAGCACGGAGCTGAAGGCTCATGCCCATAGTCTCTTTATTAGATATCTCCGGACAAAAGGGCTCCTTGAACTCTGAGAAAGACTCAACACCATACCGAAAAATTGCACCTGCCTGAACGCCAACAATTCCATCACCAGAACAGTCTGCAAAATAATCAGCACTAAAAACAAACCAGGTCTCAGCCATAGCACAATACGCCTTGACGGAGACAATCTTAACTCCACCATGCAATCCTGATTCAATTTGTCCTCCCTTTGTAGTTACATCAGAAACTGCAGTATTCAAATAAAGATCAATATTGGGTTCGTTGCGCACGAGGTTCTCCAATTCTGTATTCCAACCCTGTGAAGACCATGTTGGATTGCGCAATAAATTGTTTAAAAACAGCTCTTCAATTATTCCCGTCTCTCTTGAGTAAGCAAAATTACATTGGGTGGCACCTACTGGGGGCACTCGAATTTCTGTGCTCGCATTGCCCCCTAAGACAGGTCTGTCTTGTACCAAGGCCGTCTTGATTCCTTTTCGCGCTGCAGTGACGGCTGCAGCAATACCTGCCAGCCCGGCACCGACTACTACAAAATCATACTTATGTTCAACTGTTTTCATACAGGATTCGTTCTGAAAATTATTGTGTTTGCAATTCTTGAATCTTCCCAATTTTACCAATCAATACCTGAACCAAGAGTAAGGCCACCAGATAAGCAGAACCAATAAAAATAAAAATCGGTAAATAAGAATGGCTCCCAACCGTGATGCCAATCAGTTTTTGGGTAATCACACTCATCATTCCTCCGAGGGTTCCGCCAATTCCTGTTACTGTAGCTTGTATCTTCTTGGAAAACACTTCAGTGGGTAAAGTAATATTTGACCAAAGCCCATGAGACAACATGATACCAGACATCGAAAGAACGGCAGCAAAAGGACTGAGCTTTAATGTAAGAGCAAAACAAAAAACCGGTATTGCAATGGAAGCTATCAACATGATGGTTTTCCTCGCTTTATTCAAACTCCAGTTTTTTCTTTCAATCAGGAGTTTGGGGAAATAACCGCCCAAGATGGTTCCTATTCCCATTGCTGCATAGGGCAGCCAGGCAGTAACGCCAATTTCAGCCAATGAAAGGCCTTGAACATCATGCAGGTATTTTGGAATCCAAAAAATGAAAAAATAAACAACCGGATCGATAAAAATTCTACCCGCAAAACAACCCCAACTTTCCTTCCGCATCAGAATCCATTTTATACCAACAGCACTTGAATGGGTTTGGTCAATTTTACCATTTTCTTCATGTAGAATAAGCGTCCTCTCCTCATCTGATATTCGGGTATTGTGCTCAGGTAAATGGTAATACAGCAACCACAACAACAGCCAGATAAAACCCAGTGCTCCGGTAATTACAAAGGCCATCCTCCATCCCCAGGAGATGGCTATAAATGTCACCAAGGGTACAGCAAGTGTTGCACCGATTGCTGAGCCAGCACTAAAAATACCCACTGCCAATGCACGCTCTTTCATTGGAAACCATTCAGTAACTGACTTGACGCCCGCTGGAAAATTTGCCGATTCGGTAATTCCTAGAAAAAAACGGGCAATAGAAAATTGACCAACAGAATTGGCAAACGCATGTAAAACACTTACCAATGACCAACTTCCCACAGAATAGGCAAACCCTTTTCTTGTACCAATCCTGTCAATGATGCGACCGCTAATGGCATACATGATGGTATAACTGAAAACAAACAAAGCAGTGATGTTGGCGTAATCAAGATCTGACCAGTGCAATTCCTTTTGGATAGTCGGGGCTAAGATGGCCAGTGTATTTCGGTCGATATAATTCAATGCAGAAGCAAAGCAAAGCAAAGCTGCCATCTTCCACCTCAAATTGTTATTGTTTAAAAGTCCCATTTATTTTTTTGTTCTCGCTGCTATTTTTGTTTGATAATGCCAACACCATCAGCAATGATATGTCCATCTGCATTTTCATTGGAAATGGTGAATGTTGCAGGCTTGCCTTTTTCAAAATAAAATTCACCCAAGCTGATTGAAAATCCAAGGTTATCTCCCTTGCGAAAATTCCAATTCATTTTTTCTGTGCCGTTGGCATGCCCGATGGTTATTTTTGCATTGGAAGCAGCCTTTTCATCGGGAAAATACATGATGCATACTTTGTATATTCCGGGTTCGCTGATCGGCAATTGATACGTGCAAGAAGCAGATTGATCAGGAGCAGCCTGCTGACAATCATAATTGAACAGGTTTCTCATGCCTGCAATTCTTTTGGGTTCCCACTTGCCATCATAGCGGATCAGTTGCTTATCGGATGATATAACCACAGCACCGATATTTCTCAGTTGCTCTGGGTATATGCAATGTGAAGCAGTTCCCTTGGGTCCAATCTCCTGGGGCATCAATGGCAGGATTTTTGTTTTGGAAGCCAGGTTGTTCTCGAGCACCAGGTTCCAGTTCCCCATGATCGGTTTGATCTCTCTGTCTCCCGCATTGTAAATCACATTATTGGCCACCGTAGTATGGCTGGTTGCCCAATCCAGAAAGACCCCATTTGCAAGGGTTCTGCGGGGTTTGCTGCCTGGCAGCTGCTCATACCCCCATATATCATAAAGATAATTGTTCATGATGTAATTGGGAGCGGCCAAGCGGTTCATCGTGGCGAAGTGAATGGCTGCACCATCAATGGTAGTTTGCATGCAGTCATGAATTTCATTGAACTCAACAACGTTGCCCCCCTGATTCCTGAAGAGGAAAATTCCGTTCCTGGAGAGGTCACTAAAGTGATTGTGTGCAATATAATTTCCCGCTTCCATGGCCATGGATGCAGGTCTTGAATCAATGTGCACACCTCCCCCATAATAACGGATTTTACCACAATGCTCTACCGTATTTCTGGTTATTCGATTGAGTATCGGAAACACTTTTGACGCTTTTTCTCCTGGCGTATAGATTTTGGTATCGTCCATGTAAGACAAGCGTGCACCCGTCATCAGCACACCACCGCCACCTGAATTTTTCACTGTATTGTTATCAAAGACATTGTTTCTACTGTCAAGGTGCAGCCATAATGCATAGCCACCAATGTTTTCAAAATGACAATCGGTCATGCTGCAGGATTGCGTATTTTCAAACATTACTGCACAGTCTGTATGAACCCTCGCTTCAATTTGACCCAAGGTAAACGTGGTATGACGGAAATCAAAACCCTGAAATTGAATATTTTTTACAGCAATACCTTTCTCTATGTCCCCTTTCAGATAAAATATTCTGTTCAGGTAAGGAAAAATTATTTCTAAATCATTGGGTGATGTACCCTGCAATGGCTTGTAATAGAGTTTACCTTCTTCATGGTTGAGATACCACTCTCCTGGCATGTCCAGCTCCTCCTTTACACCTTCAATCCAAAACCAACTTCCCTTATCGATTTCACCATGTTGTTCCCGAGGTCCTACCTTGATAACAGAATTTTCAATATCAACTGCTGTTACATCGTTCCACTGATTGAAAAAACGCCAGCGGGGCACTAAATTAATTTGAGCATCAGGTTCGGCTCCCCAGCTTTTTTTTATTTTACCCTCCGGAATTTGTACTTCATTTTTTGTATTGGCAACTGAATAAAGAAAGGGATTTTCCAAATGAGCATTGGGGTATCGGGCCCGAATAGCCCTTTTGCCATTCACAAAAAGTTCCCGAAAGTTGAGCGGCATCTCAGGCTTTTTTGAATATCTCTCCGCTTCTTTTTCGTTTCTTTTCCAGCTCCTTGCCTCTGGGACAGAAACAAACCAAATACCATCATTTCCTTTTTTCCAGTTACCCTTTATGCGTTTCCCTCCACTCAGGATTACTTTTTCTCCCTCTGATGCTTTCCATATGATTGGAGCCGACTTTGTACCTGAATCCTCCGCAGTAAACTCTAATGTCTCTGCTAAAAAATAAGTACCGCCACGCACAATCACCTCAATAGAACCTTTAAACCCAGATTGTTTTGCAACCCGAACAGCTTGTTGTGCAGCTTCAAGAGAAGCCAGGGGTTTTTGAAAAGACCCATCATTGGAGTCCTTGCCCTGAAGAGCAACATAAATTTTTTTCACTTCCTTATCAGGGAGTTGAAATGACAATAAAAAACATATGCCCAAAGAAAATAACCCAAAAACAATCTTTTTAACCATGTAATTAATTTTTTAAAAGCTTTTGCAACTGTTTTCCCAAAATTTCATAGCCCTCAATATTGGGATGCAATCCGTCAGTGAACAATGCTTCATTGACTTTGCCAGTTTTCAGGAACATTCCATTGCCGATATCCGCAAATCTAATTTGCTCAGCCCTTGTCATTTTTCGAATATTTTTATTGATCGAAATGATGCGATCCTCGTAGTCGCGTCTTGGATATATGCCCAATAACGTAATCTCAGCCATCGGTTGGTGACTTTTCAATACCTGGACCAAAAAACGAAGGCCCTCCAGTATTTCTTCATTGCTGTTGACCCGCAAATTATTGGTGCCGATATTGATCAATATTTTTTCTGGATTGATATCTTTCAGTTCATCGTGATAAATCCTCCAGAGAACATTTTCAATCCTATCGGCCCCGAATCCAAAATTTCTTACCTCAAATGGGGCAAGGTATTTTTCCCAGGAGTCTTTGCTTTTGGCATTTGGCTTTCCTCCCCAGTTGTGGGTGATGGAATTCCCTATCAGCAATACTTTATTGGATTCTGTTTTGTTCAATGCGAGCATAGATCTGTGTCTCCCTTCCCAATCATAACCGGCTGGTGTTCTCCGCTGGCGAATGGGTATCTGCGTTTTCAAATTGCCCACCGGCTCAAGGAATATCTCCCTTAATTTTTTTTCATAAGCCGCTGCGTATTTCATCATGCCAATGTCGTTAGGATATGCGCCATCCGACATTTCATCCATTTGAATATTGATTTCCTTTTGGGTCAACATGTATATCCCAGTGATATTTTCACTTTTCAATTGGTTCAATGCTGCCGCTAATACCCTATTAGAAAGATCAGCATAGGATTGTCGATTGGGATGTAAATACCCATCGGCATACCCTGCATGTTCTGTACACAAGATTGGTGTAAGAGGATGTCGTGCCCGTATGATCTTTACTGCGTCAATAATATACCTCGATAGTTTAATTGAATCAAGGGATTCATTGGCCAAATCAAGCAATCCATCAATCAGATATACTCTTGCATCCGTATCACTAATCCGTTCAATCAAACCTTTTTCGAGGAAATCATTTTCTCCAAAACTGAAATTGAGCACATCTCGATCCATGTTGCGAGACAAAATATTTGTCCAGGCAAGACCTGGACGTGTAGCACCCTGTCCTTGTACAATAGAAGAACCCAAAACAACGATGGGCTTTTCTGAACGAATCGGAAGTGGATTTAAAAGACTCCCCTTTGGCACCCCAATTTGCAGATCATCGACTGAACTGAACAATGGTAAAAAAAGCTGATACTCCCTGCCCAGCTTGTGAAAATTGTCGTTAGGAAGAAGCTGAAAAAAAACATGTTGCACTGAATCTTTAATCAGCGATTTTGATGAAGCCCAATGCCATAATCCGTCACTGTCAATGGCAAAAAGATCGACACCATTTGCAGGAGCATTCCTGTTGGAAATGGAGGCAGACTGCTTGTACCTTACCATTATTTCAGGGGCATTCGAAACAAATCGCAATGAAAGTCCTGCACTCATGGGAGACTGTGGCTTCCACCAAACAGTATCTGTTTGGGCAGACGCCATAAAAAACATTGCTTGAAATAATAAAATAACGAAACCTCTCATCAGTTGATTTTTCAAAACTGTCAGACCAGTTATAGCTTATAATTTACAGAAATATTTGTTATAAAATCCAATCCAACTGATCAGATTACTGCCTTTATGTTTTCATCCAACATCTTGCAGAGAAAAAATTTCCAGGGGTCATTTTGATTTATTAAAAACAAATGACCCCTGGAAAGCATTCAATCAATTGAGCCCCATATCATCAATACCCTGTGTTTTGTTTAAATCCAGGATTCTTGTTCACATCAATCTCTGCCTGAGGAATAGGCCAGAGATAGTTATGGGGCTTGAATACCCTTGGGTTATCCATGATCTTGAAATTACCGGTTACAGCCAATAAAGAATTGAATGAAGCATAATCAGGCGATGAGTTTGCATCTAACGTGGGCTTAGGAAGCGTATAATAAATTGTCTTGTTCATTGCCTTACCAAAAAGTATTCCATTCATCACTTTATCAGCAATGTTCCACCTCCTTATATCAAACAGACGGAGACCCTCTCCAGCCAATTCGATTTTACGCTCTCTTCTGACAATACTGCGCAATTCAGTTTGATTCGTTGTTTTAATGGATGGATAGAGTGTAGTTTGAGTAGCAGCGACCCCATAGCCACGTGCCCTGACCAGGTTGATTGCATCAAGAACGGATGCATCAATCTGATTCAGTTCAATCTTTGCCTCAGCATATGTCAGCAGCACTTCCGCGTAACGTATGAGCATGAAGGCTAACTCCGACTGATTAGGAACCGCAATATCCAAGGGGTCCAGATATTTTTTCATGATGTATCCAGAATAGGATGAGAAAGCATTGGTTACCTCCAAATTCGGAATCTTTGCAAAAGTCGGACTATACCTGGTACAGGTAGTACTATCCGGATGATAGGTCATGTTAAATGTAATACCCCCTGCACCAAACCAAGTATCTCCATCACCCAGCAAGGTTTGACGCATCCTGGGATCCCTGTTTTTAAAAGGATCAGCAGTTGAATATAATGGAGACTTATCAATTGTCAAACCATCAGTACATTCATAACTGTCCGCCAATGCTCTTGTAGGTACGAGGCCAGAAAAGCCGCTCGAATTTCTAGCCTGGTTGTTTTGGGGTGTAGCAGTGGTTCGGATGGTTAGCTTATAATCAAAAGCAAAAATTGACTCTCTTGAATTTTCCCCTGCATACATGAACAGGTTTCTGTAACTTGGATAAAGCGAGTGATAACCAAGGTCCATTACACTTTTTGAAGCTGCAGCAGCTACATCCCATTTGGAATTATAAAGTGCAATACGGGCTTTCAGGGCCAGAGCAGAAGTCTTCGTTGCACGACCAATATCTGTTCCAGTGTATGACAATGGTAATTTGGCAGCAGCAGAATCCAAGTCAGTGAAGATAAAATTCAGTACTTCCACTTTTGAAGTTCTGGGCAAAAAGGATTCTTCAGGAGTAATTGACTTAATAACCAAAGGCACATCCCCATACAAGGAAATCAAATTTGCATAATAATAAGCCCTTAGAAATTTTGCTTCGCCTTCAATCCGACTGTATTGTGCGGCAGGGGTAACGGCTTTTGCTTTTGACATATTGTCAAGAAGCATATTGCATCTTCCAATACCGATATAAGACTGGGTCCAGATGGTTCTGATCATTGTGGTATTGGAAGTATGCTGACCCAAGCCTATGGCTTGTGCATCTGTGGCGGGTCTTTGCCAAATGAGATCGGATGTCCCTTCCAGTTGCATCTGATATGGGAAACCATCTTGCTGATAAGACAAAGTAGAATAAGCACCATTGACTGCTAAATTCAATTGTTCTGCAGTAGTAAAATAGGTTGCACTATTGGGTTGATCTTCGGGATAACGGTTGAGGTAATCTTTATTACAACCAACCAGAAGGATAGCCAAAACTAACCCTATGATAATATTGATCTTTTTCATCGTGTTTACTTTTTATGAATTATTTTAGGCTGATTTGAATCCCTGTTACAAAGGAAGAGACCTGAGGGTAATTAAATGGATTGCCCAATGGTGCTTCAGGATCATACCCGGGAACCTTATCCCAAGAGAAAACATTTTGTCCGCTCAGGTATACCTTGAAAAGAGAAAAAGGCGTTTTTCTCAAAACAGATTGAGACAAAGAATATCCGATTGAAACAGTTTTCAATTTGATATAAGCAGCATTGTCCATCCAGTAACTTGATGTCTGTTGATTATTCGTTTGGGATATGAAGAAACGGGGATAAGTAGCATTGGCATTCTCTTCAGCCGTCTTGGTTGGGCTCCAACGGCCAAGGTGAATATCACGCACACTACCTGCGTTAAAAAATGCCCAAGCAGCATCTTGTATCTGAAGACCATTGTACTTGCCAACTCCCTGAAAGAACAAGGTTACATCGAACCCTTTGTAATCGAAGAACAAATTGGCACTATAGGTATTTCTTGGGATACGGCTGCCGATAATTACACGATCTGAGGCATTTATTACACCATCTTTATTCTGGTCTACGTATTTGATATCTCCAGGCTTTACTGTACCATATTGGGTGGCACTGGCTGTAATTTGTTCTTGTGTCTGGAACAATCCTGCCGCCTGCAACCCAAACAGGGCACCTATTTCTTCGCCCTCCTTGGTGATTTGAAATCCGGAAATATAGGGCCCTGTACCTTTCAAATCAAGTACCTTGTTTTTTACGTCAGAGAATACACCTGTGATGCCAAACTTAAAATCTTTACCGATTTGGTCATTATAATTGAGCTGCAAGTCCCATCCCTTGTTTTCAACCTTACCTGCATTCTGCACACCAGGACTCATGCCAACAATCAATGGAATTGGAAGGGTCAAAAGGATGTCATTTGTATTCTTTATGTAGTAGTCAAACTCAACATTCAATTTATTGTTCAAAATTCCTGCATTGAATCCAATATTTTTAACCTCGGTAGATTCCCATGAAATCTTTCTGTTGGCAACAGTGTTTTGGGCCGAAACACTGGCAATATTTCCATTGAAAACCCCTGAACCCAGTACAATGGAGGATATATAAGGAAAATCTCCAACATTCTGATTTCCCAATGTCCCCCAAGAAGCCCTGAGTTTCAGAAGAGACAACCATTTTATATCACTCATGAATTTCTCCTTTGACATGATCCAACCTGCTGAAACAGAAGGGAAAAATCCGAAACGTTTGTAATCGGCTGCGAAACGAGATGAGCCGTCATAACGGGAATTGACTTCCAGCAAATACTTGTTGCTTGCCACCAGGTTCAATCGGCCATAGTAAGACCTCAGGGCCCAGGAGGTTGCATCGCCGGTGACATTTTGATTCAGGGCAGGATATGCATTGAGTTGAACAAGATCAGGAAAAAGGGTAAGTTCTCTTGAGCCACTAAAACTCTGATTTACATTATCTGTTTGCTCAGCTCCCGCCAGTATACTAACATCCAACCAATTGAATTCCCTTGTATAATTTGCCTGGGCTTTCAAATAATTGTTCAACACATTGGTATTAGAATTGGTCAGTGTATTCTTGGTTGGGCTACTGAAAAGCAGCGCTTTGGAATCTACATTGAAATATTCTATCCTTTTTTGGTTATTGCTTGCAAATGCAGTTGAAAACCTAGGAGCATAGTTGAAATTAATATTTAGCCCTTTCAAGGGCTTATAATTGGCTTGAAAGTTCATCAAGCCAGTATTGTTTGTATTGCTGTTTACACCAGCCGCAAAAGAATAGGCCAGTGGATTACCACCCTCCCAACCGGGACCCCATGAACCATCCGAATATTTAGCTGCATAGGTTGGCGGAACCCTGTAAACTTGTCGGAACAATTCACCATAACCCACTGAAGGCAATTTGGTGATGTCTCTTCTTAAGTTGATATCAAACTGAAAATTAAGTTTTTCAGACGCCTTATAATCTGCGTTGAGCCTGAGACTGTAGCGATTGAAACCTGAATTATTGACGATGCCGTTTTGTTCCATATAGTTCATTGCTGCAAGCAACTTGATGCGATCCGTTCCACCATTGAGTGTTATATCATGCTGCTGCTGAAGACCATTGGTGAATGTGGTATTTTGCCAATCAGTATTGGGAAAGTGATCAGGATCCTTGGCATTATTGGTCAAATAGTTCGCGATAAAATCATCTGTAAATTTGGCAGCAGCACCTTCATTGGTCAATGCCTCATTGTACATCTTCATGAATCCAACAGCATCCAGGTATTTGGGCTTGTCTACCGGTTGTTGCTTACCATAGAATGCATTATAGTTCACTTTCATGGCACCCGTCTTACCCCTTTTGGAGGTTATCAGGATAACCCCTGCTGCAGCCCTAGAACCATAAATCGATGCCGAGGCAGCATCCTTCAAAACAGACATGGTTTCAATATTATTGGGATCAATGTCGCCAATAGAGGCTACTACACCATCTATCAGGATTAAGGGGTCATTGCCATTTCCTAAAGTATTGATACCTCTTATACGGATCTGAGCAGATGCATTGGGTTCGCCATTAAATTGCGAAACAGTAACGCCTGGTAATGCACCCTGAAGTGCAACGGTGGTATTGAAAACCGGACGTTTTGCAAGGTCAGCACCACTGATTACAGAGACAGCTCCAGTCAGGTTCACTTTTTTCTGGCGTGTGTAGCCAACCACGACTACCTGATCAAGAGATTCAGTTTGTGACTCTAGCACAACGGTCAGGGGTTCTGAACCAGCTGTCATTTCTACTGATTTAAATCCAATCGCTGAAAACTGAAGCAATGACTTCTTGTCAGCGGTAATTGTAAAAAAACCATCTCCATTTGTAAGAGATGCCTCTTTGAATCCCTTTACAGATACCGTAGCCCGTTCAATGGGTTTTCCGTCGGAGGAAACGACTTTCCCAGAGACTTTAATCGATTGCGCGGCCAAATCATTTGTCGGTAAATTTAGAAGAAGTAAGAAAATACAACAGAGATGAATGTAAAGATTTCTCATGTGGCAGAAGTTGTTTTACCAAACATAAGCAACATTCGTTCTCTTCAGAAAGATGAGATTTTTGTGAATTCATAATTTTATATCGGTAGCGTTAACGTTTACGTTTACGATAGATATATATTTTTTCTGTTATTGAATTTCAATAGTAAAAACAGGGATTATATGAGTTTTTTCGATTAAATTAACGTTACCAATAACCCAACCAACTATCTTTCAACCGATAGAAATATAACAATTATGGCTCGTGTAAAATGTCCAAAATGTTCTAAGGTTGAACGCATTCTCAAAGCAGGAATAGTCAGAAATAAACAGCGATATTACTGTAAAGATTGTAACTACCACTTCATTATTGCAATTCCGAAAAAAACGATAGGCAGATCATCAAGCAAAGAAGACCTACAGACATCAATGCAGGATATCGCTAAAGCTGCTGGTGTATCAACCACAACTGTATCCAGAGCTTTAAATGATCGTCCGGACATCAATAACCAGACCAGCAAATTCATCAAGGAGCTTGCATTGGCAATGAACTATCAACCAAATATGCTTGCCCAAAGTTTGGCCACCCGATCCACACATACATTGGGGGTCATCATACCAAGTCTGGAGACAACCATTTTCTCGACAATGCTGAGCGGCATTCAGGAAGTCGCTGCCTTGGCGGGATATCGCGTAAACATATGCACTTCCAATGAAAATCATGAAACTGAAATTGCTAACATTCAGGCACTGATGAACAACATGATTGATGGGTTATTGATTTGCCATACCATCCAAACAAATTCATTTGAACATATCAGAAGCCATATTGGAAAACGAATCCCCATCGTACAATTTTACAGGGTCGCAGACAATCTTCCTGTTTCACAGATTTTGGCAGATGATGAGTCCGGTGCAGAAGAAGTGACAGAGTACCTTATACAAAAAGGTTGTCGCAGAATTGCCATATTATTGGGTTCTAAAGGACTTTCCATATCACAGAAAAGATTCATTGGATACCAGAACATACTCCAAAAGCATCAAATAAAGATTGATGAGAAATTAATTGTTCATTGTGACTTCACACTGGGTAAAGTAGTAAAAGCCGTTGACAATTGGCTAAAGGTTAAACCGGGTATCGATGCCATTATTTCTATTTCAGACAAAAGTGCAGT
>CAITQQ010000165.1 GCA_903894575.1 uncultured bacterium | reverse complement strand
CCCAATCTAACCAAGGCTTCATCAGGAACAGCAACTACCATTTTATTTTTTACAGCCAATTCACCTTCCACAAACATGCCTGGCAAAAGGTTTTTGGGATGCACTTTAAAATGACAATGGGCAGTGGCAGTCCTGTCATCATCAAGTCCCTTGTTGACCAGAATAACTTCGGCAGCATATGTTTTTCCTGGCTCGTCCATGAAATGAATGCTGACCTGGTTTCCTTTCTGCACATAAGGCAGATCCTTTTCAAAAAGGGTAAGCGCTACATGTATGTCTTCAGGATCAATCAACTCAAACATGGTTTCAGTCGGCAGCACATATTTTCCGGTATTGACATTGACTTTAGAAACATATCCATTGATGGTTGACCGTACTGACACCTGACCTGAAATATTGGATTCATTCAATGCATTTACATCAATGCCAATCAACTTCAGTTTCTCCTGCAATGACCTTATTGCAACTGCCTGTAGCTTGTGCTCGGCCTGGGCTTGCTGCAAGGCCCTTGAGGTTCCTGCACGCGCATCTGCAAGCGCTTTTTGCCTTTCTAGTTCAAGGCCAGCAAGGTCAAGACGTGCGGCTGCAGAAAGATAGTCTTGTTGCATTTGGATAATGGCCTGATCTTCCATGATGGCAATCACCTCTCCTTTTGATACGTGCATGCCGGGAATAAGTTTTGTACTCTTCAGGTATCCTCCTATCGGAAAGTTGACAGAGATGAGGTTTTGCGGAGGAAGGTCTATTTTACCTTGCACCGTGATGATGCTGCTCATGCTGGTTTTAACCGGATCACCATATTGTAGACCAAGAGCTTTCAACTGATCCTGTGTAAGTGTGATTGCATTGCTTTCTTCAACCGCTGCTGCTTCGGCAGGTGTTGTTTTGGCTCCTGAACAACTTTGGATGAAGAACCAAATAAGGATGAATACATGCGTTGAATATTTCATGAATTATTTTTTTTCTGTTAGAAATTGAAACGTAGCGGATGCCATCTGCAGTTGATGAATGGATGCTGCATGTGATATCAAATCTTGCAGGTGCTGGGACAGCAACACGGTATACTCAGCATATGAAATGTCTCCAAGTTCCAGCCTTTTTCTTGCTTGCTGCCATAACTCAATCGACATTTTCAGGCCTGTGGATTGATAATAATCATAAGCTTCCTTCGCTGCACGAAACTGCGAAATCACATCCGTCAGTTTACGGTTGAGGTTTTCCTGTTCCTGTTGTTTTTCGAGGGAAGCCATGGTTTCCGCAGCTTTCGCAGCATTGATTCTTGCTTTGGAAGCACCATTAAAAATGGGAATCGATGCACCCAATTGAAAAATGCCAAAGCGGTTGGAGGTCGAATAATATTTTTGCGTAAGACCATCTGGTGATTGCCAGCCCTGGATGGAAAGGTTGCTGTATCCCAGACTATAATCTGGTGAAAGCCTGTTTTTTTCCAACGCAGTTTCTGCCTGGCTCAACTTCACCTGTTCCTCGGCGGCTATTACCGCAGGATGCGATGCAAAAGATGCCACCAAACTTGGAATTTCTTTTTCCACTTTATTGTCCAATGACGGTTTGTAATTGTTACCAGACATGATGATGCTATTCAATTCCTGGATGAGGGTATAGCGATCGGCCTCCAATTCCTTTTTCTGAAAGAGATATTGCTTGGCTTGCAGGGCTATGCCACTCAAGACTGTAGCGTTGATTTCACCCGCCGCCTGCTGAACCTTTGCCTTTTCTTCCCAACTAGAGAATACCCGCAAGAAACGGTAAAGGATCTCGTCCCTTCTGTCAAGGTCCATGATACGGTAACAGATTTGCCTGATCTCAAGATGCAATGCCGCCTGTCTAAGGTCTTTCTTGGCAGCATGCAAGGCCTCTGAACCAGCATAAACTGCTTTTTGCCTTGCATAAACCTTGGGCAACTGAAACTGCTGGTTCAGAAAAAATCGGGTATCATTGAAAGCACTGTTGATATTTCCGTATTCAACCCCGATGGAAGTTTTTGGAATCTCAGCAGATTTTTTCCTAAGGGCAGCATAATATTCCACCTGCTTTCCAGCAAGCTTGAGCGATATGGCATTCTTGTTTGCAATGGCAATGATGGAGTCGATGGGTATGGAACCAGCGGGCCTATGATTGAATACATGTCCATTCAACTCACCTTCCATTGTTTGGCTGGCAGCAGAAAGAGAAATGAATGCAAGCAACAAGGATAATGCCGGTGTCTTGATAGAGCCTTTTCGTTTTTCTACCCAGACATATAGCACGGGCAAAACAAATAGTGTAAGCAGGGTGGCTGAGATTAATCCGCCGATCACCACCGTGGCCAATGGCCGTTGTACTTCCGCTCCAGAGCTAGTACTCAGGGCCATGGGAAGAAATCCCAATGACGCAACAGCAGCGGTCATCAATACAGGCCTGAGCCTGGTGGCTGTTCCTTTCAAAACCAAGTCACGCATGTCCAATTGGGTTTCATTCTTCAATCTGTTGAATTCATTGATCAATACGATGCCATTCAATACCGCCACACCAAAAAGCGCGATGAACCCCACCCCGGCTGAGATACTGAATGGCATGTCACGCATCCACAACAACAAAATGCCTCCAATGGCAGAAAGCGGAATGGCTGTGTAAATCAATAAACCATAGCGTAGAGAACCAAATGAAAAATAAAGGATCAGCAGGATCAACAACAAGGCAATTGGTACGGCAATCATCAAACGATCTTTTGCCTCGACGAGGTTTTCAAACTGTCCTCCATATTTTACATAATATCCTGCAGGCAATGCAATGGATTTCTCTGCCTTGGATTGCACTTCCTGCACAACAGATTGAACATCCCTGTCCCTTACATTGAATGCCACAGTGATTCTTCGCTTGGCATCTTCCCTTTGCACCTGGTTCGGTCCTTCCTCAATACCAATTTCAGCTACCTGATCGAGGGGAACCGCAATCCCGTCAGGATTCGTGATCGTGAGGGTTTTGATGTCGGTCAAATCATTGCGCCGGTTTTCTTTCAATCGCAAAACAAGATCAAAACGTCTTTCATTTTCATAGACCTGACCGGCTGATTCGCCTGCAAAGGAGGCCCTGAGCACCCTGTTGACATCTGCGATGCTCAATCCATAAGCAGCAATGGCATTGGGTTTGTATTTGATGACGATCTGTGGAAGGCCTGTCACCCTCTCCGTGAACACGTCTTTTGCCCCTTCTACCTTATGGATAACCTCTTCGTATTGTGCTGCATAAAAAGCAAGGGTATCCAAGTCTTCGCCGAAGATCTTGCAAACCACATCCTGTTTCGCACCCGCAATCAATTCATTGAAACGCATCTGCACAGGATATTGAAAACCACCGGTCAATCCGGGAACTTTCCCAATTGCAACACTCATCTTGTTGGCGAGTTCATCATAATTCTCAGCACTGGTCCATTCAGTCTTGGGCTTTAGGTTGACAATGATATCCGTCATTTCAATGGGCATGGGGTCAGTGGGTATCTCACTGGCACCAATCCTGGTGACCACTTTTTGAACTTCAGGAAACTTTTTCAATTCATGAACGGCCTT
>CAITQQ010000164.1 GCA_903894575.1 uncultured bacterium | reverse complement strand
TTTATTGCCCAAAAAAAGTTTCAAATTCTTTCACTGAGATCATGAAGACTGATCCATGCCTCAATCCTTTGGGCATGAATATCTTCCCGGAAATATCTTGCCAGTTGATCAGGTCTGCAGATTCAACTGCACCATAGGTGTGGTCTCGGTACTTGTCAAACAAGACAACCCATTTATCCCCTATCTTTTCGACAGTTGGCCCTTCAGCCCAATACTGGCCAGTGATGGGAGCACTTGCAGTAGAATAGCCCTTGTTGAACCGATTGCTTGTGGCAATCCGGATGTTTTTCTCAGGCTGTGGCTTCAGTGTTTCATCTTTGAGAAACATGACAAAATTATTCTTCCCCAATACTTTGATGGTAGCATCAATCACATTAAAATCCCGGTCATACAACAACCTTGTCCGGCTGAATTTTTTAAAATCTTTTGTAAGCACATAATACATCCGGTGGTTGTACTTGCTTTCAGACGTTTGGGTCTTCATGAATTTCCCTGCAATCGTACTGGCCCAGTAAATCATGTAATTCCTGAAATAAGGATCGTAGGTTATTTCCGGCGCCCAGGTATTCCTTGCACTGTCAAAGGATTCCATTACCGGGACAAAGACTTGTTCTGACCAGTGCAAAAGATCAGTGGAATGGGCATACCCAATGCCTTTGTCGTTCCAGCTCACGGTCCAAACCATGTGGAACTGTCCATCGGCCCCACGAACAATACAAGGGTCACGCATCAGCTTGTCCTTCGCCACATTGGGCGTCAGAAAGGAATTGTCGTTGTTCAGTGAAGTGTATTTTAACCCATCTCTGCTGTAGGCATAGTGCAGCCCGTCCTCGCCATTGCCCTTGAAATAGCAGAACATGTAAACTGAATCAGTTCTTCCCTGGCTGAATCCTATGCCATGTATAAACAAGATCAAAAGCAAGATGAACTGCTTCCTCATATTGAATGATTTCTATCAAAAATAAGTAAAAATGAAAGTGAAGATTCACGCGTAGTGCCCTTGTATTTTCCAAAATTCACCCACTTAGCATTTATTGATCAGTGCGAAAAGGTAGCCAAACTTTCATCCGACCCTGGCCCCGGTTGCACCAGGCATAATAAGGAATTGCGGTAATTGATATTTTTTCTTTTTTGCTGGATACGGTCGCATTGCCATGGATAATCCCAACTCCATTCAACAAATCAGTTTTAAATTCTGGTATTAATCCTAATGGACTCACAATAGTTTCAATAGTTTCTTCGAAATAATTTTTATTATCCGTTTCTTCCATACAATATACCAGCGGACCCCGCATGATTACACCTTGGCCCTGCTTATCTTCCATGCGTGGGTTTCCAGCAACAACATTTACCGGCATGGGCAATTCCATTTCTACCTTATCTCCTTTCTTCCACTTTCTTTTGATGACGGCATATCCCTTTTCCATTTGAATATCACTTACCCCTTTCCCATTTATTTTTAGAGACACTTCTTTTTTCGGGTTAGTCTTCGCTCCAGTATGATGATACAGACCACCCGGCAGTAATTCGCCTTGAGCCCATCCGGGTATCCGGATGTACAGGGAAAGTTCAATTGGACTTTCCGGGTCAATGTTGATATTAATTGTCCCCTCCCAGGGATATGCAGTTTCCATTTTCATGTTGATTTCCTGATTCCCCAAAGCGATTTTTGCTTCATTTCCTATAAACTGATTGATGTAAATTTCTTTATCCCGCTTACTATAAATAGTAGACCCAATTTCAGGTAAAAACCGGACGATATTCGTAGGACAACATGGAGGGTTGCTCCAGTTTTGACGCTTGTTTTTTCCGTTAGATTCAAGGGGATTGGTATAGAAAAAAGCATCTCCGTTCAATGAAACACCGGATATAGCCGAATTATACATTGTAAGCTCTACAAGGTCGGCATATTTTGCATCGGCATACAATGCGTTCATCCTCCGATTCCAGAAGGTTAGTCCAATACTGGAACAGGTTTCACAATATGCCTGGTCATTGGGAAGCACATATGCTGAACCAAATCCCTCATCATGAAACTGACGGGTACCAATACCACCGGTGATATACAATTTTTTAAAGACAACATCATTCCAGAGTGAATCCAATGCAGGGAGGTATTTCACAGCATTGGTTTCCTTGGAAATATCTGCCATTGCAGTATAGAGATAGGTGGCACGAACAGCATGACCAACAGCATAGAACTGCTGGGTAACAGGAAGATGGTCCTGCATGTAAGCAGGCGGCCTCCAACGTTGGGGCGTATTTGCATTGGCATCCTTATCAGGCGGACTGATTTTTTCTGCTATCATCCTGCTTGGATTTCCACGCCCTTCAATAAAAAAAGATGATAAATCAAGATATCTTTTTTCACCAGTTGCTTTATATAATTTGAAAAGAGCCAGTTCAATTTCTTCGTGTCCGGGTACATCTAGTCTTTTATGCGGTCCAAATACCGAATCGATATGGTTGGCTAAACGTATCGCAGCATCCAGCAATTTTCTTTTACCAGTGACCGTGTAATAGGCAACAGCTGCTTCAATCATATGGCCAGCACAATACAATTCATGTTTCCTGGGCAGGTCGGTCCACTTCTTCGAAATATCAATTACCGTCCAGTAGGTAAAAAGATACCCATCAGGTTGTTGGGCTGCCACAATCCGTTCAATCAAAGAATCGATAATAGTTTCCAGTTCTTTATCAGGGGTATTGCTTAAAACATAAGCAGCACCTTGAATTGTTTTATAAACGTCTGAATCACCGGCAACATTCCCCTTGTGTTTACCTTTCTTTTTCCCGGAAGCAACATCAAAATTATCCATTGAAGAGGCGCATTCCTTCAAAGCTGACCTGATACCGATCAATCGGTTTTTATCAATTTTGGGCTTCCAGAATTTATCGGTAATCATTACATGCTGATAAGAAACCTCTTCAATTTTTTTGAGGGGTATCTTAATTTGCATGTTATCCAGATAGCCTCCTTCTTTTGATTTTTCGTTGTCAGAAAAAGCAAGCAGAAGAAAGCCTGATATCAAAATAATTATTGTTTTAAGCACAGCCTCTGGTTTAAATTTGATGATTTGATTAACGGTATGTTGACTTAAAAATACAATTTCTTTTTTGCCTTTGTAGTAAGCTTCAATAGAATCACAAGGGCCCTGTTACATTTCAGATATGCTGCTGACGCATTGAATCTACTTCACATAATTGGGATTTTTTTCAGGAAAAACAGCTTTCTCGTTTTTTAACCAGGCGTCTAATTTTAAAGATAATTTTTGGGCAATTTTTGCATCCTTTACAACCAGGTTATTCATCTCGCCAATATCCTGCTTAAGATTGTATAATTCCGCTTTACCTGTTTCGTACCATCGTATTAATTTCCAATCTCCTTCACGAATTGCAGCACCTGGTGAGCCACCCTGGTTGCCATAGTGAGGATAATGCCAATACAAGGCCCTGTTTTTTATCTTTTTACTCATTAGCAATGGTACTATATTCACTCCACCGGTATGTTGCTTTGGATGCAATGGAAGTCCTGCTGCCTGCAATAAGGTTGGATAAAAATCATTACTGATAACAGGAACCTGAGAAACACTTCCCGCCCTGGTTATTTCTGGCCATTTAATTATCAAGGGTTCCCTGATACCGCCTTCATATAACCAACCCTTTCCGGCTCTCAATGGCAGGTTAGCAGTTGGATGACCCTCTGATGTTGACAATCCCCCGTTGTCCGAAAAAAATATTATGATCGTGTTATCATAAACACCCTGTTCCTTTAATTTATTTATGACTTTACCGATGGCTTCGTCCATCGCTTCCACCATGGCTGCATAGGTAGTATTGCTTTGTACGATTCTTAGCTTTCTTTCCCCTTCTTTGGAAAACGCATCTAACAAACCAAGCCTAGCTTTTTTTTCTTCATATTTATCAACAAGATCCTTTCTTGCTTTTAAAGGGGTATGTACCGAATAAAATGAAAAGTATACAAAAAAAGGGTGCTCCTTGTTATCAGCAATAAAGCTGCTCGTCTCCTTTGCAAGCCGATCCGGCAAATGTTCCCCCACGGGGCCATCACTTAGCCGGGGATTTTTGTAAGGAGAAAAATAGCTTTTGGGTTGTCCGACATTGTGCCCGCCAAAATTGAAATCAAAACCCTGGTTTTCGGGCCAATAACTTTCCGGACCCAAATGCCATTTACCCGCAAAGCATGTTTTATACCCCGCGGTTTTTAAAGCCTCTGCCAAAGTAAATTCATCCAAGCTTAGGCGGTCTTTATTTAAAGGGGGTATTAGTGGCGTATTGCGGCTCCATTTTACGGGTTGCGTGCGTTCTGCTTCAATAAAATCTGTAATTCCGGTACCAGCGGGATATTTACCTGTAAGGATAGAAGCCCGGGTAGGACTGCAAACAGGACAGGCAGCATAAGCATTGGTAAATATCATCGATTCTTCAGCGAGCTTTTTAATATTGGGAGTTTCATAAAATGAAGTCCCAAATGGTTCTACATCTGTCCATCCTAAATCATCCACCAGGAAGAAAACAATATTGGGTTTTTTAGCCTGGGCGCGGACATTTGATTGCATGAAAAGCACTGCAAGCAATAATGGCAATGCTGTTTTTAGTTTAATTATCATCATCTTGAATATAAGATTTTAATTCCAGCAAATAGCGAAACACCAACGAATGCATCAATCCTATCGAGGCCGGGCTCTTATTGTCAGCTCGTTCACGGTTGAATCAGTCCGGACGAGTCCGATAGAATTTTTCGCGGTAACTTTTACATCATATGTTCCCGCAGGCAGTTTGGCAATCCTTTTTCCGGGAAGCGTCCAGGTGCCATCCATGTTATCAACGCCCTTGTAAACCTTGCCTCCTATTTCCACAACCAGGCTTTGCGTCACACTGCCCAATGTGCCGGTGATGTCTCCAGGTTTTTCGATGCAGGTGACTTTGTTCACGGTGATATCAGGTGGCAGCCTGTCGAATTTGAAGCTGCCCAATTGATACGCTATTTTGAAATTACGTGACTCCAGTACCTGCCGAACCCGGGGAATCAGCCGAGCAGCGTTCCAAAAATAAATGTGATTCAGTACCGAATCCGGAAGATTAAACCCCTCCAATATAGGGCCGCGGTGCAAGCCGTTGGTTATCTGGTTGGTTTCAAGAACCTTGCGTTCAGCCAGGAATTTTTCCACTGTGGCTCCCGCTTCGAAAACATCGGAACCGAAAAGGATGCGGTCACGGTATTTGATGTAAAAATCCCGGGCTTTGCTCACGGTATAATTTGCCGCCTGCCGCATATTGTGCGTGAAAGCCAGATCCACAAAAACATTTGGGTAATTATCAAATATACCTGCCAGTTTATCGAACCCCTCGTCATTTTCAAGCATAAAAAGCCCGTGGGCAAAAATAAAGGTGGTTTGCGGATGACTTTTAACAACTTTAATCGCGTCATCTTCAAATTTGGGGAAGGCAGCGCTGTTTCCTTTCAAATTACCCGGGTCTCCGGTGTGGAAGCCAATCAGCGGCATGCCTTGCTTTCCAGCTTCAGTAAGCTGTTCATGGATCATGGGTATTTCGCTGGAAAGAATCGCACCATGGGGCCACAATTTGAGTCCAACAAATCCCTGTTTTTTAAAGGTTTTTATTTCGTCAACTCCCCACCAAATTCCTTGCGAGGGTATTGTAAAAGCACCCGGAGCAAAAAGGATTCTGTCATCCAGTTTTTCCTTTACATAAACCATATCATTGCCAGGCATCTGCCGCACACTAGCCGGTCCCGCCTTGTCTCCGTTGTTGTCCTTCACCCAAAATAAGCCAGCCAGTGAAATACTGATTGTGCCGCCCCATTGGTCCATTGAATCAATGGCTTTTGCATAGTTTGTTTTTGAATCCATGTGGGTGTGTATGTCTACACGGGGCATATTGGAAGAAGGGTAAATCACCTGCTGATTTGTATTTTTTTTAAAACCAGTCCAGTCATTCCCCATCGTTTCTTTAGAAACAATTGTATTATATTTTTTAGCACTATCTGATTGTTTTTTACTTTGCCCAGTAGCGTTCAAGAAAAATACTAGCAGGAGTATAGGGAAAGTATTTTTAAGTCGCATCATCTTTTCTATTTCTATCAAGGTAAACAATTTGAAAGAGTTATTATATTTCAAATAAGTTTCAGCAGTATTTAAATATTATTTACAACTTACTGGGTAACAATTTAATTAAATAATATATTAGAGCTCGTCCAGTTCGCAAAAGCCCCTTGAAAAATCTTGGGGCATTTTGATTTAGGTTGTACATTGGATCATGATTGAACAAAACGCTAAGAAGATCCAGGAACTGATCAACCATTATAACCTACTCCCCCACCCAGAAGGCGGTTTTTACAGACAGACATATGCCGCTTCGGAACATATACCGATGGAAGGATTGCCCGAGAGATTTGATGGCAACCGTTCATTTTCAACAGCCATTTATTTCCTTCTTCCCCATGGAAATTTTTCCGCTTTTCACCGCATCAAAAGCGATGAGGTATGGCATTTTTATGAAGGTTGCGCGCTCAACATTCATGTCATTCACCCCAATGGTGATTATGAATGTCTCAAACTGGGCAGCAACATGATTAATGGAGAAAGTTATCAGCTGGTTGTTCCTGCCAATGCTTGGTTTGCATCAGAACCCGTTGGCAATCCCGGATCATTTGCCCTTGTTGGATGCACCGTTGCTCCCGGTTTTGATTTTGCAGATTTTGAACTGGCGGATGCAGCAATACTTGTAGAGCAATTTCCCAATCATGCGCAGCTGATCAGGCGTCTTTCCCGTTAAACATACGGTGAACCTTACATGAAAAATGCTTAACTTAAACGAGCAATTTTTAGCCTTACATAGCATCTATTCTTCCAAACGAAGCCATATTACCATGAACCCATTCTTCAAGTCATTCAGCGTTTTCCTGTTGTTCATCTTTGTCCAACAATTTTCATTTGCACAAACCGATCATATTGGACAGGTGCAACAAATGCAGGGGCATCCGAGGATTTTGTTGATGAAAGGTGAAGAAGCAAACATCAAATCAACCATTGCCAAAGATGTTGTCTGGGCCAATACACACAAGGCCATCATCGATGAATCGGACAGGCTCATCAATATAGCACCTGTTCAAAGAATTCAGATTGGAAGACGCTTGTTGGATAAATCAAGGGAGGCCCTGCGCAGGCTCTTTTTCCTGTCTTATGCCTACAGAACAACTGCAGAAAAAAAATACCTTGACAGGGCTGAGAAAGAGATGCTTGCCATTGCAGGATTCAGCGACTGGAATCCTTCGCATTTCCTCGATGTAGCGGAGATGACCATGGCCGTTGCCATTGGATATGATTGGCTGTACAACGATTTATCTGATGCTTCAAAATCCATCATCAAAGAAGCTATTTTGAAAAAGGGATTGGAGCCATCAATGGAGTCAAAATACAACAGCTGGTTGAAGGCTGAGCACAACTGGAACCAGGTCTGCAACGCTGGTATGACCTATGGCGCAATGGCCATCTACGAAGATCATCCCAAGCTGGCCAAAGAAATCATCAATCGAGCCATCAGCTCGATTGTCTTGCCCATGCATGATTACGCCCCCGATGGCGTCTATCCTGAGGGTTATGGCTATTGGGGCTATGGCACCAGCTTCAATGTGATGTTCATCAGTGCCATTGAAAAATTATTCGGAAAAGATTTTGGATTGAACCAACTCCCAGGATTCATGAAGACCGCGGGTTTCATGGAAAACATGACAGGACCCACTGGTAAGCCTTTCAACTATTCTGACGCAGGTGGAGGCGGTGGTCTTCACCCCGCCATGTTCTGGCTGGCCAACAAAGTAAAAGACCCTTCTTTGCTATGGGTGGAAAGAAGTTACCTGAAAAACAGAAAACCGGAAGCATTGGTCTTGGACAGGTTGTTTCCTGCCATCATGCTCTGGAGTGGTGGCATTTCCATTGACAATATCAGTGCACCAAAAGAAACCATGTGGCTGGGGAATGGAAAAAATCCTGTAGCCATGATGCGCACCTCTTGGACAGACCCCAATGCAATATACGTGGCAACAAAAGGTGGGTCAGTGTCGATCAACCATGCCCACATGGATATCGGATCATTTGTGATGGAATCTGACGGTGTAAGATGGGCCATGGACTTTGGCATGCAGGATTATGAATCACTGGAATCCAAGGGAATCAAGTTGTTTGGAAGAACACAGGATGCAGAAAGATGGACAGTGTTCCGACTAACAAACCTTGTTCACAATACCTTGGCCATCGACAGCCAACACCAACTAGTAACAGGAAATGCCCCTATCATTGCCTCTTCCAAAAATCCAGATTTCATGCATACCGTTATTGATCTTTCCGAAATTTATAAAGGTCAGGTTGCCGCTTCAAAAAGAGGAATTGGAATTGTGAACAAAGAGCAGGTGATCATAAGGGATGAAATTGAGACGCTGGGCAAGGAAACCACCGTCCGATGGACCATGCTCACCCCTGCTGATGTGCGCATCATCAATGACCATCAGGCTTTGCTGACCAAAGATGGGAAGACCCTCATCATGGATGTTGGAAAATTACCCAACCTCAAAATGAAAACCTGGTCAACAGATCCACCCAAATCATATGATGCCCCCAATCCTGGCACCATCCTGACTGGATTTGAAGTAACGGTTCCTGCCAATACAAAAATTGCACTGAACGTTCGTTTGATTCCTGGTAAAGAAGCGAAAAACAATCAAAAAAATATTCCAGCACTTGAAAATTGGAAGAATTGATCAGGCCTTGCTAAAATGTCTGTGGATAGGATGCATCTGTATTTTGCAGTCAATCCCATCAACGGCACAACAAAAAGCCGATGGATACAAGGGCATTTGGTTTACGCTGGGGCAATTCTCTTCCTATGGAGATAAATATTCAGGAGGATTGGGAACCTATACCGCCAATCATATACCAGTGGCGATTTACAGCAAAAAAGCCAACAAAACATTTTTTGTATATGGCGCCACCACTGCTGAGAATGAAAAGCACCTGTTGATTGCAATTTCGTTTTATGATCACAACAAAAACCAGGTGCCTAAACCCACCATTGTGTATGACAAGTTGGGCGTCAACGACCCACACGACAATGCTTCCATCTCAATCGATGACAACGGATATATATGGGTCTTTGTCAGCGGCAGAAATACAAGCCGACCAGGTTTGATTTTCAAAAGCCATCA
>CAITQQ010000163.1 GCA_903894575.1 uncultured bacterium | reverse complement strand
ACATGATCACCATGAAAAGCCCTGTTGAAATCATTGGGGCGGATGATGATATCCCTCTCGAGCCCAGACACAACAACGAATCCCATTCCAGATCTTGTGATCTCGAATTGCCCTTTGTATAATGGGACTTCGCGTTTATATTCCTTCTTCCTGTTCTTTCTTCCCATAAAATGCTTTTGGATAGTCCCTGATCAATTCGGCAAATTTCTGTTCCTGTCCGAAAAGGAACCTGATGGTGATTGGCAATACAAAAAAAGGAAGGTTTTCGATTTTGTCACTGAATTTGATCAATCGCACTGCATCTTTTTCGGTAGTAAGAATGATCTTATGATCATCGTGAATCCTGTCCAATCGCTCCTTTATATCCCCCAGATCATCGATGCTGAAAATATGATGATCGCTGTAAAACAAGGCATCATACGTTTTTGTAGCCTCGTGGATATAGGTTGTGAGGGGTTCAGGATTGGCGATTCCGCATACCAGCAAAACCTCTTCTTCCTTGGACAAGCTACGCTTTTCTTTGGTTACAATGTGATAAGGGGTATTGTATTCAATGGTGGTGAAAAAAATCTCCTGTCCTGGGAGAGGTTTGAGTTCTTTCATGATCATGAAGCGTTCATGCTCTGATACAACTGCCGGGCATTTTGTGACTACGATGATGTCTGCTCTGTTCGCACTTGTCTTCTGGTCCCTGAGGTCTCCCGTTGGCAGGTAAAAATCCCTGGAATAAAGGTTGGCGTATTCAGTCAAAATGATATTGAACCCAGGATTGATTTCACGGTGCTGAAATGCATCATCTAAAATGATGAGTTGGGTTGCGGGCCGATCATAGAGCAACTGAGGTATGGCTTCAATCCTTTGCTCACCTACTGCAACCGCAATGTCTGGATGAGAAAGGTGAAACTGCATGGGCTCATCCCCGATTTCAATGGCGGTGGAAACCTCATTGGCCAGTACATAACCAGAAGTCCTTCTTTTATAGCCCCTGCTGAGGGTTGCAATGGGATACTCTTTTTTCAAGAGGTTGACCAAATAATCAACCATGGGAGATTTTCCCGTTCCACCAACAGAAAGATTTCCAACACAAATAATGGGCAGATTGAACGTCACTGAACCAATGATATCCCGATCGTATAAGAGATTGCGCAAATAAATGATCAGACCGTATAAATAGGCAATTGGAAACAGAAAGAGCCGAAATGACCGTAAATAGATGTTTTTAAAATGCATATACACGTTCAGGTGTAATGCAAAAGTCGAGCTTTTTATCGAAGAAATCCACATCTTCAATTGAATCGACAGGCGGAAAGAACGAAAGGCCAATTTTCAGTACATCTTTTCTGCATTTTGACAGAAACCGGTCATAATATCCTTTGCCATACCCAACCCTATTGCCTGATTTGTCAAAAGCCAACAAGGGGATGAAAACAATGTCAATGTCAGTCTCCATGACGGCCACACCACCGGTGGGCTCAGGAATTCCGTACTGGTTTTTCTCAAAAAACATCTCATCATCCTGCAGAAAATGCAACATGCTGAAATTGCTCGGGTCTATCTTGGCATAGGTAACCTGCATGCCAGGATGCCGAAAATGCATAAAATCCAATAATGGAATAGGATCTGGTTCGTTCCGCTCATACAGCGGAAGGTATGCGTGAGCAAGGCTAAAATAAGGAAGAATAAGTTGCTGAAAACAGATGAGCAAAAGGTCCTGTTTGGTGTTTACATCCCGGGGAGTCAAAGCTGCACGTTGGGCACTGAAGATTTTCCTGGCTTCAGACTTTTTCATCATGCCTTGGTTTCAATGGGTCGGTTGATGAAGATTGAAAAAATGGTTGTTCCATATTTTCTCTCAGTCCTGAAATAAGGATGATCCTTGAAATCATTGCGGGGAGTATGCTCTAAAATGAACCAGCCTTCATCAGCCAGGAGTCCTTTTTGAAAAATGATCTTTGGAATGTCTTCGATATTTCCAAGGGCATAAGGAGGACCGGCAAAAATGAAATTGAACTGTTCGTTGGATTCCATCATGTATTTGAACACATCAGACCTGAATAATTTCATTCCTGTAACAGCCATTTGTTCTGCTGTTTTCTTGATGAAATTATACATCTCAGGGTCTTTCTCAATGATGGTAAGGTCTTTGACCCCTCTTGAAAACAATTCATAACTGATGCTGCCTGTGCCCCCAAAAAGATCGAGAGAACGTACAGCTGAGAGGTCCATGTTGTTTTCAATTACATTGAACAAACCTTCTTTGGCCATGTCTGTTGTGGGCCTGGTATAGGGCATGTTGTTGGGCGGGTTGATTTTCCTGCCACCGAGTTCACCTCTGATTATACGCATCTGGGAACAAGCAAAAATGGGGTGAAATAATGAAAGGGCATATCAGCAGTATTTGTATTATCCGCTGAGAAAGATGGGGTTTTTTCCAGGCTGATGTTCAAAAAATATTTCCCTAATTCTTTCCATGTCGCTGAGGAGGAGTCCAACAAACCACTCACCTCTACTACTGCTTCAGTTACATCCAAGCCGAATTTGTCAACCACATTCAGCAAGTGATAAATGATATCTTCGGGTGTTTCGTAATAAAAAGACTTGGCAATCTGCAACTGCTCTCCCTTCAGTACAACCAAATTGAAACAGGAAGGCAAAACATAAAGCTTGATCAATTGATTCATGTCTTCAGTAAGGCTTCTGAAAATTCCCCTGAGGCAGGCGCTCATGTATTGCACTTGTCTTGCTTGAGGATATTTATCAAGAACAAGTCCAAGGATTTCTGATGATGAAGCGAATACATTGTGCAATTCCCATTGATGAACATCATCCACCGAAATGGAATATTCCATTGGGTCTCCATGTATGGTATCAATAAGGACAGCATTAAGGTCTTGGTTGTACATAGACGATGGCACCAAAACCATTTCTTTTTGGTTATGGATGAAAATTACATCAGCAAATTGGATGCCCTCAAGTTTTTCAGAAGTCAATACTGATTCTAAAAAAGCAGTATCGGTTTTTTGCTTGCTCGTATAAAGTTCAAAAAGACTGACGAAATCTCCAGTTGTATTGCTGATGGTGAGGGCTATATGATATTGGCCAACTTCGATGCATAGTTTAGCTGATCCATCGATAGCTGAGGATGTGTTTTCATTGATGAAACCAAATGCTGGCCTTATGATCGGTTGAATCATGATACAAATTTAATGTATTTAACGGTTAAAAGCGCCCGGGAAAACCGTAGGTTTGCAACCTGCTTTGGAGCATGGCATAGACAAGTGAACAGTATGGAAGATAATTTGAAATTGAATATCAGTTACAGGCAGATCCTTCAGATGGCATTACCCATCAGTTTTGCTATCCTTGTTCCCCAATTCAATTTTCTGATCAATAGCTTCTTCCTGTCCAAATTGGGCCCAGGTTTCATGGGAGCATCCGGAATCACAGGCGTTTATTACCTGATTTTTTCAGTTATTGGCTATGGACTCAACAATGGTCTTCAAACCCTGATTTCCAGAAGGGCAGGTCAGGACCGCAGTACGGAAATAGGTGGATTGTTCATTCAAAGCGTTTACCTCACCCTCATGATTGCTGCTTTTGGCATCATTTGCACCTACAGTTTTGCCCCTTCGATATTTGGAAGTTTTACCGATCCTGCCCTTGCCAAACAGTCAACCAGTTTTTTATTCATCAGGATCTGGGGTCTTCCATTTTTGTATATCTACCAAATGCGCAATGCCTTGCTGGTAGGAACCAATCAAAGCAAACTGCTTATTTGGGGCACCTTAGCTGAAACAATATCCAATGTTGTACTGGATTATGGACTGATCTTTGGTAACCTTGGGATGCCAAAACTGGGATTCAATGGTGCCGCTTATGCGAGCATCATGGCAGAGTTCATCGGGATGGTCGTTGTACTTGCCATCATCAACGCAAAGGGAATGAACAAAAGGTTCAAACTGTTTGACAACCTGCAATTCAACTGGCAAATCAGCAAAACCATCCTCATCCAATCATCCCCCATTATCCTCCAATATGCCATCAGCATCATCAGCTGGGAGTTTTTTTTCATCCTTGTATCGCATGATGGAATGTTGGCCTTGGACGTTAGTCAGTTGATGAGGTTGCTATTTGGCTTTTATGGCATTTTCATCTGGGCATTTGCTGCTACCTCTAGCACAATGGTATCGAACCTTGTTGGGCAGGGATTGAGCAAAAGGGTCATGATACTTGTTGGCAGGATTGCGATGCTTAGTGCTGGGTCAACGCTGGTTGTATTCATCCCTGTTCAACTGTTCACCAGGGAAATTCTCAGTCTCTTTAATGATGATCAGGCATTTCTGACCATGGCCATCCCAGTACTGAGGGTTGTTTCTGTGGCCATCCTGATGATGTCAGTGTCTACGGTATGCCTTAACGCCGTTACCGGAACAGGAAATACAAGAATCAACCTGATGATCGAAATGATTACAATCGTCATGTATATTGTTTATGTATACCTGGTGATGGAGGTATTCAACATGTCAATTGCCTGGGGATGGGGATCGGAGTGGGTTTACTGGACCAGTATATTCATCATGTCATTTGCCTATCTCAAGAGTGGCAAATGGAACAATGCCAGGAGCAGGTCGATCTAAAAAACAAAAACGCCAAACGATATTTTCGGTATCCAAAAACCCTTGGATTTTTGAACTGAGAAATATATCATTTGGCGGTATATGGCTTACTCTGAAGCCGTGGTTACTTTCTTTTTGGCGGATTTTGGTGCAATGATCATGAGCATTCTCTTGCCTTCCAGTTTTGGAAGCCCTTCGACCTGACCTACTTCAGAAAGACGCTCAGCGAATTTCAACAGTACAAGCTCTCCTCTTTCCTTGAACATGATGGCACGGCCCTTGAATTGAACATAGGCCTTTACCTTGTTTCCTTCCTTGAGGAAGTTCTCAGCATGGCGGGCCTTGAAATCAAAATCGTGGTCATCAGTACCTGGAGTGAAGCGAATCTCTTTGAGTTCTGCAGACTTGCTCTTGGCCTTCATTTCCTTCTCCTTACGCTTCTTGTCGTAAAGAAATTTGTTGTAATCAATGATTTTACAAACAGGAGGATCAACCTGTGGAGAAATTTCCACCAGATCTAACTCCAGCTGTTGGGCCATTTTGAGGGCATCTTGCGTTGAATAAACACCCATTGTTACATTGTCACCTACGAGGCGAACCTGTGGAACCCTGATGAAATGGTTGATGCGGTGTTCTGCTTCTTTTCTTGGGAGAAATCTTCCCCTTGGACCGCCCGAACCGGGACGGCTGCTGAATGGTCTGTTAGATAATGCCATAGTAGCTTTCGGATTTCCTGACGGCATCAGGTGGTATCCGTTTTTATTGTTTTTTGATTAATTGGATTGCCGATTCTTATTTTCAGATGTCAAGGTAGACAATATTTCTGATACTGAACATTGTCCTGCATCTCCCTTTCCTTGTCTTCTTACGGAAACGCAACCCTCATTCTGCTCTTTTTCGCCAATGACGAGCATGTAGGGCACACGCATTAGTTCAGTATCCCTGATCTTCTTGCCTATTTTCTCACTCCTGTCGTCCACCTCAGATCGAATGCCAGCCTCCAGCAACTGCTTGTTGACCGACAAGGCATAATCATTGAATTTATCGCTGATGGGAAGAATCTTGACCTGGACCGGAGAGAGCCACAATGGGAATTTACCGGCATAGTGCTCAAGAAGGAATCCGATGAACCTTTCATGGGTTCCCAATGGGGCGCGGTGAATGATCAATGGAACTTCCGGCTGGTTATCGCGGTTGGTGAATTGCAAACCGAACCTTCTGCCCTGGGCAAAGTCTACCTGGTTGGTGGCAAGGGTGAACTCCCGGCCAATGGCACTCCAGATCTGCACATCTATCTTAGGCCCATAAAAAGCGCCTTCATCTGGAACTTCAACAAAAGGTATATTGGATTCAATCAGTACTTGCCTGACCATTTCCTCGGTTTCCAGCCAAAGCTCAGGCTCGTTGATGTATTTCTGGCCCAGTTTAGCAGGATCGTGCAAACTCAGGCGCATCACGTATTTGTCAATGCCAAATATGTTGAAATACTTGATGTACATGTCATTGACAGCCCTGAACTCATTGGCAAAATCCTCTTTTGAACAATAAATATGGGCATCATTCATGTGCAAGCACCTCACCCTCATCAGACCAAACAATTCACCACTTTGTTCATAGCGGTAACAAGTACCATATTCTGCAAGACGGAGTGGCAGTTCTCTGTAGCTCCTGTTTTCAGCAGAAAATATTTTGTGATGGTGAGGGCAGTTCATGGCCTTGAGGTAGTATTTAACTCCTTCAAGTTCCATGGGAGGATACATGCTCTCCTGATAATAAGGAAGGTGGCCACTGGTAATGTAAAGGCTTTCTTTGGCAATATGTGGAGTAACCACACGCTTGTATCCTGCGGCAGTTTCTGTTTCTTTTGCCAGTCTTTCCAATTCCTCAATGATGACGGTACCATTGGGCATCCACAAAGGAAGACCAGGTCCTATATTATCATCAAAAGTGAAGATTCCCAACTCTTTGCCGAGTTTCCTGTGGTCTCTTTTTTTGGCCTCTTCCAGCATCAGGATATGCTCATCCAGTTCTTTCTGGTTAGGGAAACTCACGCCATACACTCGGGTAAGCTGCTTGTTTTTCTCATCACCCTTCCAATATGCACCTGCAATCGAAGTAAGCTTGATGGCCTTGATCAGGCCTGTATGAGGGATATGAGGTCCGCGACAGAGGTCGGTAAATGCACCCTGGGTATAAAAACTGATTTCACCATCTGTAAGCCCTTGCAACAGATCCAGTTTATACTCATCCCCTTTTTCAGTAAAGTAGGCAATGGCATCATCCTTGGATATCTTCTTGCGAATGAAAATATTGTTTTGCTTGGCAAGCTCCCCCATCTTTTTTTCAAGATTGGACAATTCCTCTTCGGAGATTGTTTTGCCACCAAGGTCCATATCGTAATAAAAACCCCTGTCAATGGCAGGGCCAACCCAAAATTTCACCCCAGGAAATGTCGCTTCAACAGCTTCTGCCAACAAGTGCGCAGTAGAATGCCAGAATGTTGATTTTCCGTCAGCATCGTCCCAGGTAATGAGTTTTAAGGCGGCATCCTTGTTGATAGGCGTTGAAGCATCACTCACAACACCATCAATGGAGGCTGCAATGACTTTTTTTGCCAATCCCTCTGAAATACCCTTTGCTACAGCCATAGGTGTTATACCCAGCTCATAGCTTCTTACTGCACCATCCGGAAATTGAATATTGACCATTTTGTATATGCTATTGAATTTGAATGCTTAATTAACGGCAAATTTAACGAAGTATTGGGTAAGCCCCTCTTGAATTCACAATAATTTGCATTGTTGTGATTAAAAAAATGGAATTGTGTATTAACAAGATGAAAAAGCATTCGTTTTTCCCAGAAATTGGAGCTGTTTCAAGGGTATTTACCCTTTTGGTATTTTCATTTTTGATATTGGGCTTAGTTCATGCAAAGGCCCAGAGAATGAGCGGGCAATGGATTGGCGGCTTCACTTCTGCAGACGATCCTTCCGGATCATCAACAGATTATGTTCTGGAAATAGAGGTGGCAGGAACGCAGGTAAGTGGTTATTCATATACCTATTTTTCAATGTCCGGCAAACGATATTTCGTGATTTGCAGGCTAAAAGGAAGTTTTGACAAAGGCAGCAAATCTCTTTCTGTGAATGAGGTTGAAACAGTGAAAACCAATACTCCTAAGGATTTTAAGAATTGCCACCAATCCCATGAACTGACTTACTTAAAACAAGCTGACAAAGAAGTCCTTTTGGGTAAATGGAAGCCAGTTGAAAAAGGGAGTGACTGCGGAAAGGGAAATACCTCCCTTGAAAGAAAATTACTGATCACCACTCCCCCAACCTCAAAAAAAGACGAAAAAACCAGTCCTAAAAAAATAGACACCAATCCTGTGCAACAAAAAACTGTGGCAGAGCCGGATCCAAAACCTAGCCCTTCAATCAAGAAACCGACGGAGGAAAAAATACATGCCCTTCCAAAAGGCAACCAGCAGTCTCTCACAGAAAAATCAGCGGAAAAGAAAACTGATCCAAAGCCTGTCATGCCTATGGAGGGAGGAAAGGCAAAGAATCTTTCTGAATCTGCCAAAGAAAAACTGACCCAACGGAATGCCCAGGTGATCAAAACAATTGAGGTTACAGGACCATCCATCAAAATTGATATTTACGACAATGGCCAGGTAGACGGAGATACTGTTTCAATTTTCATGAATGGAGTTTTGTTGATACCTGCCAAAATGTTGACCGCGAAGCCCATCACCATCAACATCAATGTCAATGAAACCGATGATGTATATGATATTGTGATGTTTGCCGAGAGCTTAGGTACTATTCCTCCCAATACAGCACTCATGGTTGTTACAACAGCAAACAAGCGATACGAAATCAATATTACCTCTACAGAACAGACCAGCGGCTCTATCAGGTTAAAAGTGAAACGGTAAAAGCTAGAATTTAAAGTTATACGTAACAGAAGGAATTGCAGGAAACAAAGATACCTGTTTGGCCTGAACCTGCAGGGTTCCAGCAAATGCACTGCCTGTTTGATCAAAATAATAGAAATAAGGGTTTTTCCGGTTGTAAGCATTGTATAAACTAAAGACCCAACTTCCTTTTACTTTCCTTTCTTTTTTCGGAACAGGCACATAGGTCGCGGATAGATCAAGGCGGTGATAAGGAGCCAAACGGTATTGGTTGATGCTGCTGTATTGTTGGGTCAGCACACCTTCCACGAGATAAAATTTTTCGGGAAGAGAGGTTGCATTGCCAGTTGCATATACGAAGACAGCAGAAAACTTCCACTTGGGATTCAATTCATAAATACCCACCACAGACAGGTCGTTGCGGCGGTCAAACTTGGCAGGATATTTGTTTCCATTGTTTAACCCTGGGAACTTGCGCCAAGACCATGCCAAGGTGTAGCCTATCCATCCTGTAAATTTGCCTTTGGTTTTGTTGATGAAAAACTCGACCCCATAACTCCAACCTTTTCCAAACACAAATT
>CAITQQ010000162.1 GCA_903894575.1 uncultured bacterium | reverse complement strand
TGATATTGCTCAATCCTGCGAGATAACGGCCATAAAACTTCAACTTAAACATGTTGAATTGAACCCCGCCGACCATGGAGAGATCTCCATTTTTAAATGCATTTCCAGCATTGGCAGTGGCTGTTTGGGTTTTGTCTACCAAGATGCCAAACTGAGGACCAGCCTGAAGGGTTATCAATTTTGTGGGTCTTATGTTCAATAGAACAGGAATGGACAAATATGTCAACTCTATGCTGTTGAGAGAACCCAATGATGGCTGATAGATGGATGAAATTGTTGTGGCCCTTGTGAGGTTGGTTTGGCTCCACAACGCTTCAGGTTGGATGCCAAGATATTTCGAGAACATGATTTCTGAAAAAACCCCGGCATGGTAACCATAGTTGAATCCATCCTTGAATTGAAGCCCGGATACATCAGTGATGTTGGAACCCAGCTTGACTCCAACCTTAAAACCCTGAGCGTTTACTCCGATGCTAAAAATCCCCAAGCAAAGGATCATCATAATTTTTTTCATACGATCAATTTTATAAATGAAATGATTTCTTTGCATGAAAGTAATCCGATGGAACGGTAAATCCAATCCAAAGTTTGTAAATAAATACTAAAATGTCAACCCCGTGCTTAAATTGAAGATATGAGCAGTTCTGTTGGAAATGGAGCTGTTAAAATAATAGGCGAAAAAATACCCTGCAGAAATGGAAAAAGCTTTTCTATACCATGAAAAATTGGTTGAAAAAGCGGCGGTTTGTAGTGTGAAACTTGAAATATCAGTACTTGATACATTGTAAAGCTTTCTGATTCTTTCAAGCTCAATCTCTCTTGTTCTAGTACCCACTACCGTAGACCTTGATACAGTAGAATAGCTTTGCATACCTCCAATCAGGCTGAGCTGTGGTGCAATCAAAAGCATGTCTTTTTTGCCAAGCACTTCACTGAATGAAAACGAATGTGAAATGGATGCAGTGACTGAGAGATCGTTGAGCATTACATTGGAGGTATCTTTTATCCAATAATAATTTCCATTTAATTTTATAGGGATGGTAGACACATCCTGGTACTGTCCTTCCGCCCAACCCAAGGCCAGCGAGGGCCTTAGCCATGATTTTCTGTGTTGCACATAGGCATAGACCTCATGGTCATAGGGTGTTACGGCTGTACTGACTTGCTCATTCTTATTGTAATAGGTATAAGAGATGCCAAACATGGATTTTTCACCAATATGATCATAAGATGGGCTGAGGGCCATTTGGTAGAGCGATGGTGTTGCATCTATGCCCCTCACATATCCTGTGGCAGAAAATCCAAGGCCTGATTTGTGTATATAGGAAACAGATGGAAGAATGGCAATAACACCTGCATTGGACTGTTGAGAATTGAAGGCATTGTTCTTTGTACTGAAAAGCCTGTTGCTGGCTGAGATGTTGATAGAAAAAAAGCTTTGATTACGTCCTGCTGAATCAAGCATGCTTCTCAACTCATTGAGGAGGCTATCATTTTTCATCAAGGACAATTCAGCCTTCAGAGCAAGGGTATCCAACCCCTGATCCTGGGCATTTAATAAGTTTGAGGCCAATACAAAGAGAAAGGAAAAAAACAATTGTTTGAATGCCATTTGCATGAATACAAAATTAGTAAACTAAGTTACCAATTGAGCATAAAATGAATGGAAGGAATATTTGAAACCCTTTGTTAAATATTAGGCCAGCTCTATCAGTGTTATTTCTGGAAGGATACCTACCCGTCCTGGATAACCCAGAAAGCCAAATCCACGGTTCACATAGAGTTTTTGTTTGCTGTTCCGGTAAATTCCCGCCCATTGTTTGTACATGTATTGAACTGGGCTCCACCTGAATCCAGGAATTTCCAGCCCAAATTGCATTCCATGGGTATGCCCTGAAAACATGAGATCTATGTCCTTATAATCTTTGCAAACCTGTGCCTC
>CAITQQ010000161.1 GCA_903894575.1 uncultured bacterium | reverse complement strand
GCAGAACAGTGGATCAAGGATGATCTTTCTGTTGAACAGATAGCAGCATTGGCAAGGTTTCAATTGCCAGCAGAACAGCTGGAATACCATACCATCCGAAAGGATTTCAGACAGTTGGAAGAGCCCCGAGAAGCATTTCTATATGAAGAACTCCCTCAAATAATTTAAATCCCCTGTCCCTTGCTGTTCCCTCGTCCCCTGTCCCTTGCTGTTCCCTCGTCCCTTGTCCCTCGTCCCTGGCTGTTCCCTCATCCCTCATCCCTAAACCCTCACATACACCTTCTTCTTATCCATCACATACCCCACCAGCCAACAAACCATCATGAGTGCAATGGAATACAACAATGCGCCCCAGGGGCCGGGTGTAATTTTCTGAAAGAAATCCTTGCTGATGACGGCAGTCAGGCTTCTTCCGTCTGCGTCCCTGATCAGGTTGAATGTCTTGGGAATAAAGCTGGACAGGACGTAAATGAAGAGTGGATTTTTGCCGAACACTTCAAAAAAGTAATTGCCTGTCCGGAAGGTTGTTTTGGCATTTAAATAAACCAGTGATCCGATCAACATCAAAGAGATGCCACAGGTATACAATACATAAGAGCTGGTCCAGATTTTTTTGTTGATGGGGAAGCTGTAGTTCCAGCAATAGGCGATGGCCATCAGGGCTGCGCCGCCCAGCAATACTTTTGCAATGCCTTCATAGTCCTTGCCTTTTTCGCGCAGCAATACACCCGCAAAATATCCGATGACCACATTTATGGCAGCCGGAAAGGTGCTCAGGAATCCCTCGGGTTCAAATGCAATCCCTTCCCCCTTGTACATATGGTTTTCGCCAACCAGCCATTTGTCGATGGGTACACCAAGATTTCCCAGCATGGTATAATCTCCTCCGAGGTACAATGCCAGCCAATATCCCAGCAAAATGGCGATGCTTGCATAGATGACAGCCTTTCTTGAAAGAAAATGGATCATCATGGCTGCGATGCCGTAGCAGAAAGCGATACGGGCCAAGACTCCAAAAATGCGGGTCTTGTCAATCGTTTTGGGCACCCATTCACCTGCTCCATTGATGCTTACAAATGGATACCAGGACAATAAATATCCAATCAAGAAGATCAAAAAAGTTCTTTTGAGAATCTTGCCAGCAACCTTCCCATTGCCCATTCCCGCCATTTTGGGCATGGTGAAGGCCATTGCATTACCGACTGCAAAAAGGAAGGAGGGGAAAACAAGATCTGTTGGCGTAAATCCATGCCAGGAAGCATGCTCAAGGGGTTCAAACGGAGCTGATCCGGCCTGGTTGTTAACGATGATCATGAAGCATACGGTCATCCCCCTGAATACATCAAGGGCTGTAAAGCGTTCTGTTGTTGACATGATAGAGCAGGTTGGTTGGTTCGTTGAATTTAAGGAATTTGTCCAATTCTGTTTCGAAAGACCAAAAAACCTTGTTCGGCATGCAAACGCTTGTGATAGAATTGATCTTTTTGTTGTCTGAACTGCGTTTAAGAATCTCATCAATTTTGACTAATTTGTCGATCGCTTAACCACTTGCCATGACCAACCGGATCGGAATGAATTTGCTGCTTTGGGGAACCGAGATCGATGCCTCCCTTTTTCATGTGTTGGAACAAATCAAGGCTGCTGGTTACGATGGTGTGGAAGTTCCCATCTTTGATACCAATCCCAGCCATTGGGAGCCATGGAGGAAAAAATTGGACGAGCTTGAACTCGATAGGGTGGCCGTAACCATCAATGGCCCCGATCATCACCAAATCAG
>CAITQQ010000160.1 GCA_903894575.1 uncultured bacterium | reverse complement strand
TTCACTTCAACCTCCCAGCCTTTGGCTGGCAAGTTCAACCCTTCAACTTCTTCAACCACAAATGCCCACCACACAGGAGTTGCACCAAATCCGCTTTCTTCGAAATGCTTGGGGTCAACAGTTACTTCCTGGGGGGCTTTCTCGTACTCAGCAAGTTCACGGATGAGCTGTAACATCCCTGGGCAATCTTCTATGGTGGCTCTTCTGATCTTCATGTTATAATATAAGTGTGCAATTTAATGATTGAATGGGCTTTTACAATGGGAGGATAAAATCATCGGGGTTTCGGGATGAAAATACTTCTTTAAAGGGGGTTAATCACCGTTGAAAAGCCTTAAGCTGAGCTGAATTTTGCTTTAAAAAAATGAACATCATCGACTCCAAATCAGACCTGGGCTTTAAAAAAGTATTTGCAGAAAGGCCTCACCTGCTCATGAGCTTGTTGAACAACTTACTTCCCCTGAGCAACCCCATCGTTTCACTTGAATACCTGAGCCCGGAACTCACACCAGACCAGGATGATGGTAAAAACACCATCGTTGATGTTCGTTGCACGGATACACAAAGCCGGCATTTTATTGTTGAAATGCAGGTCAGCAAACAAGCTGGCTTTGTGAAAAGGGTCATTACCAACATGACCAAAGTCTATTCCAGACAACTTTCTAAGGTAGATCCTTATATCTTGGCAAAACCAGTCTATTCGCTCAATCTCTTGGATCATGCCTTATCAAACAATGAAAACAAATGGTTTCATCATTACACTTTGACCGAAAGAGAATTGCATGAAGATTATATCGATGAATTAAATCTCATTGTCATCGAACTACCCAAATGGAGAAAATTAAATACTTTTGATTTGCAAAAACCCAAAGACCGTTGGCTTATGTACCTCTCAGACCCAAATATGTTCAGCAAATTCCTGACGGAAAAAGAACTTTCCCGCTTCAATGAAATAAGTGAAGCCATAGAAGTATTGGAAACCAAGAACTTCACTCCAGAGCAGATCCGGGGTTATGAGCTCTATATCGATAACATGCGGTCATATGTTACAAACATGTCAGAGGCAAGAAGAGAAGGGATAGAACAAGGTATAGAACAAGGGATGGAAAAGGGGATGAAAGAGGGAATCATGGAAGGGAGAAACCAAATCATGGACAACACTTTCGCAATACTAGACGAGCTTAAAGAAAAAAAGCTTTCAATTGAGCAAATCGCTGAAAAATACAATGTCAATGTTGAGTATGTTCAGCAGCTGAAAAAATACAGCAGTTAGTATCACGGAATAGATAATTGGGTTTTGCAGTATTACAAGCACAGCATTTTGTACAATTACTAAATTGTTTCACAACAAATAATGGAAGATACCCTCTATCTACTGAGCAGTCCCAAGAATTCGGAAAGACTAATCGAATCAATTGTAAAGTTTAAATCTAGTTGAAGCAAAATATCGGTACAGAGTTACAGAATTTCCGACCTCATAAGATTTTCCTCATTTTTTCAGTGAAAATTCCTCTCTGAGAGCGTTTATTTCACCTTTGAGCCTGGTAGTCGAGGTAGCATCTTTGATGTAAAAAAATGAACATCATTGACTCCAAATCAGACCTCGGATTTAAGAAAGTATTTGCGGAAAGGCCTCACCTGCTCATGAGCTTGCTGAACAACCTACTGCCCCTCAGCAACCCCATCGTTTCACTTGAATACCTGAGCCCGGAACTCACACCAGATCAGGAGGATGGTAAAAACACCATCGTCGATGTTCGGTGTACCGACACCCACAATAGGCATTTTATTGTTGAGATGCAGGTAAGCAAACAAGCTGGCTTCGTTAAAAGGGTTATTACCAACATGACCAAAGTCTATTCCAGACAACTTTCTAAGGTAGATCCCTATATCTTGGCTCAACCCGTCTATTCGCTCAATCTCTTGGACCATGCCTTATCAAACAATGAAAATAAGTGGTTTCATCATTACACTTTGACCGAAAGAGAGCTGCATGAAGATTATATTGACGAATTAAATCTCATTGTCGTCGAATTACCCAAATGGAGAAAATTAAATACTTTTGATTTGCAAAAACCCAAAGACCGTTGGCTTATGTACCTCTCAGACCCAAATATGTTCAGCAAATTTCTTACTGAAAAAGAACTTGCACGATACAATGAGATCAGTGAGGCAATAGAAGTATTGGAAACAAAAAACTTCACTCCAGAGCAGATCCGGGGTTATGAGCTCTATATCGACAACATGCGGTCTTATGTTACGAACATGTCTGAAGCAAGAAGAGAAGGGATAGAACAAGGTATAGAACAAGGGATGGAAAAGGGCAAAACAGAAGGAAAAGCTGAAGGTCTTCAATTATCAGTTTTAATTTTGGAGGAGCTGAAAGCAGGAGTAAAAGTATCTATCATTGCAGAAAAGTACAACATAGATACAGCCCTGGTTGAGCAACTGAAAACTCTGGTTTAGGTCTGGTAAATTCAACACTGAAAGCTCTACAGCGCTTGCCCAAAATCAGCCAGAATATCTTCAATATTCTCAATACCTACACTCAAACGAATGAGACCGTCTGTAATGCCATACTCCAACCTGTTTTCACGGGGAACGGAGCTGTGAGACATGGAGGCTGGATGGGATAACAATGTATCACAAGTGCCCAAAGAAACAGTACGGGTGCACATTTGCAGCTTGTTCATGAATTGTACACCTGCATCAAATCCACCTTCCAACTCGAAGCTCATCATGGCGCCAGGATGCTTCATTTGCTTCTGTGAAACAGCATAATCCGGATGAGTAGACAGCCCGTTGTAATTCACTTTTGAAATGGCAGGATGTGCGTCTAAAAATTCAGCCACTTTCATGGCATTCTCACAATGGCGCTGCATCCGCACTTCCAAAGTACGCATCCCGTTGGTCAACAGAAATGCATCAAAGGCATTGCTGTTGCCACCCAACAAACGATGGGTCTTGGTGGCCTTGGTGTTCATGAACTCTATATCAGTGCCTACCAACACACCACCGATGGCTGTTCCATGGCCATTGAGAAATTTCGTAGTTGAATGGATCACAAAATCAATACCAAATCTGAAAGGCTGCTGTAAATATGGTGTTGCAAACGTATTGTCGCATGCCGTCAGCTTGCCATATTGTTTGGCCATCCTGCTCAGTGCGTCGAGGTCTACACATTGCAAGGTAGGATTGGCGGGCGTTTCAAGGTATACAAGCTTGATGGCCGGATCTTCCTTCAAGCATTTTTCTGCCAGCGAAAGATCACGAAGGTCAACGATGATGGCCTCTACATCCAATGGATCGAGCAGGGTCTTCATGAAATCCTGCGTACCACTGTACAGTGAATAATGGGTCAGGATTTTATCACCCCGTTTCAAGGTTGCCAAAAACAACGAGCTGATGGCCGCCATACCGGATGCATGCAAGATGGCTTTCGCTTCCAATGGCTTGCCATCGACTTCAATGCCAAAGCTCTCCATGGCTGCAATCTTCTGCTCAGATTCATTAATGGTTGGATTGCCCCAACGGGAATAAATATATCCCGGCTCCTTGCCGGAAAAACGGCGCATCCCCTGCTCTGCTTCATCATACACATAAGTTGAAGAAGCATAGATGGGCGTGAGGTGCGCGTACATGGGGTCTTTTACATGACCGGCATGGATGGCGAGGGAGGAGAAGCCTTTGTATTGGTGGGAC
>CAITQQ010000159.1 GCA_903894575.1 uncultured bacterium | reverse complement strand
CCAGTATGCCTGTCGGCTTATTTGCTTAATTTTGACCATCCCCAAATGCCAGATTATGCAGGAAGCTTATATTGTCGCCGGACTTCGCACCGCTGTAACCAAAGCCAAGCGCGGCGGTTTCCGTTTTACCCGTCCTGACGATCTTGCCATAGATGTCATTCAGCAGCTGATGGCAGGGATTCCTCAACTGGAAAAGACCCGTGTAGATGATGTGATGGTGGGCAATGCAGTGCCCGAGGCGGAACAAGGACTTCAGGTGGGCAGAATCATCGCCGCAAGGGCATTGGGTCACCAGGCTCCTGGTATTACCGTGAACAGGTATTGCGCGTCAGGGCTGGAAACCATTGCCATGGCAACCGCAAAGATCAGGGCTGGAATGGCCGACTGTATCATAGCGGGAGGGGTCGAAAGCATGAGCATGGTTCCTGCTGCCGGTTGGAAAACCGTGCCATCATACAATATCGCTGCTGATGAACCTGATTATTATTTGAACATGGGGCTGACAGCGGAAGCGGTTGCCAAATCATATAATGTTTCAAGGGCTGAACAGGATGCATTTTCCCTGGCATCTCATCAAAAAGCTTTACACGCCATTCAACAAGGGCATTTCAAAAATGGTATCGTTCCCATCACTGTCAAAGAAATATACCTGGATGAAAATGGGAAAAAGCAAGAAAGGAGTTTTATCGTCGATACCGATGAAGGGGTCAGGGCGGACACCAGCCTTGAAAGCCTTTCGTCCCTCAAACCTGCATTTGCAGTCAATGGATCGGTGACTGCGGGGAATTCCTCACAAAACAGTGATGGTGCGGCTTTCGTTGTTGTGATGGGAGAGGCCATGGTGAAAGAATTGGGCCTTCAACCGCTGGGAAGGCTGGTGCATTGCGCTGTTGCCGGGGTCAATCCTAAGTTCATGGGTATCGGTCCGGTTGAGGCCATTCCAAAACTGCTAAAGGGCCTTGACATGCACCTTGAAGATATTGATCTCATCGAGTTGAACGAGGCATTTGCAGCCCAGGCCATTGCGGTGATCAATACGCTGGGCCTTGATTCAGCAAAAGTCAATATCAATGGAGGTGCCATTGCACTGGGTCATCCATTGGGTTGCACGGGTGCAAAACTCAGTGTTCAGATCTTAGACGATTTAAAACGCCTGAATAAAAAATACGGCATGGTTTCCGCCTGTGTGGGTGGTGGCCAGGGTATAGCCGGCCTCATCGAACGGTTTTAAATATTTGCAACAGTATTGCAAATATTTAAATTTTCCTTAGTTTTGGTTTTCAAATGAAACCATGAGGCTTTTGTCAGCCATATCATTTTTCTTTTTATTGTCTTCATCTGCCCATGCGCAATGTATCCTGAGCGTGCGTGGTACTGTCAACGATGCGGATACCCGCTCTCCATTGGCGGGCGCAACGGTTACGATAGTAGAATTGAAAAAAACCATCCTGACAGATAATCAGGGAAACTATTCCATTTCAGGGATTTGTCCTGGTGATTATACCTTGCGCATTACCCATGCCGATTGTCAGGCCCTGGATTTTCATTTCCACCTGAAAGAAGACCTGGTCAAAACATTTCAACTCTCGCATGCAGAAAACCTCTTGAAGGAGGTTGTTGTGGTCGGCGCCGCCTCAGTAAGGCCTGAGGGAATGACAGGCGAATTGAAGGGCAAAGAGCTTGCTGCAACAAGAGGATTGTCTTTGGGAGAATCACTGCAGCGCATCACAGGCGTGACGGTGTTGCAAACTGGAAATAACATTTACAAGCCGGTCATTCAAGGGCTTCACAGCAGCAGGGTCCTGATCCTCAACAATGGCATCCGACAGGAGGGACAGCAATGGGGAAGTGAACATGCTCCTGAAATAGATCCATATGTGGCCAATCGTTTGACCGTCATCAAAGGAGCAGCGTCCGTGCGTTATGGCGGAGATGCCATCGGTGGCGTGGTCTTGGTGGAGCCGCGTTTGCTTCAGTATAAAAAAGCAGTTCAAGGCGAAGTCAACCTGGCTGCTTTCTCCAACAACAGGCAGGGTGTCTTGTCTGCACTTTTTGAAGGTGGATTTGATCAAAAGGAAGAGACTTCCTGGAGGATTCAAGGAACCATCAAGCGGGGCGGAAATGCGAAGACAGCTGATTATTGGTTGAAGAATTCAGGCGTGGAAGAAATGAACATGTCTGCCGCTGCTGGATGGAGGAAAAAAAACAAGAACCTTGAGTTGTTTTACAGCATCTTCAATACCCGCATCGGTATTTTTTCCGGTTCTCATATTGGCAATCTTACAGACCTAGAAAATGTCATCAGGGCAGCTGTTCCTCCCGACTATATCAGGGATGAGGGTTTCAGTTATACCATCGATCGTCCCTCTCAATCTGTACAGCACCATCTTTTCAAGCTAAAGGCATTTGCAGAGGATTTTGGTAAAAGCAGGATCAACCTCACTTTTTCATCACAGTTGAACATTCGCAAAGAGTTCGATATCACAAGAACTGAATCAGATTTGCCCCAGCTGCAATTGAATCTTCAAACCCATATGGCTGACCTGGTATGGGAACATTTTTCAGGAAAGAAAATCAAGGGGTCGTTGGGAGCGAATGCCATGTATCAGGACAACTATATCAATTACAGGTATTTTGTCCCCAATTACCAATCTGTTGATCTTGGCATCTGGGCAGCAGAACGCTAT
>CAITQQ010000158.1 GCA_903894575.1 uncultured bacterium | reverse complement strand
TTTTCCATCAAAGGCCTGCTGAAACCGTTCAATACTCCAACAGGGCGCTTGCTTCTCCAGGGATAGCGGCCGGTCATGATTGAATAGCGTGTTGGAGTACAAACGCCGGATGGTGAATGTGCGTCAGTGAAACGCATCCCCTGTTTGGCGAGCTTGTCAATATTGGGTGTATTGATCTTGCCTTCTTTGTTGTAGGCTTTTACATCTCCATAACCCAGATCATCTGTCAGGATATAAATAATGTTGGGTTTCTTGTTTTGTGCAATGGATGGATGGTGGAAAATGGAGGAGACCATCAAAGTCAGTACAAGCAATTTAAACATGTATTTCATTTTCACGTGTTAAGGTTTAATTGACTTTATCCAGTCACTGATGAGCTTTACGCCCTCAGCGTGGATGAGCTTTCTGCTGACCTCTGGCATCATCACGCCCGGATCTGTGGATTGCATCCTGTATAAAAGGATGCTTTCGGCAGGTTTTCCTGGATGGATATCAAACTGAAGATTGCCCGAACCTCTTCCTGCAGCAATGGGTGTCTTGTAAAATCCATAGGCTGATTTGTCAGATGTCTTCCAATCCAGGAAAAGCCCGGAGGTCTGCGCGGGGCCTGTCTTGTTGTGGCAATGTGCACAATTGATATCCAGGTAGGCTTTTGCCCGATCATCAATAGACTTGGTTTGATCGCTGTAGTTCACAAATTGAGGAACGGCATTCATGTCTGCTGGAAGACCCGTCATCATTGCATCCTGCGACCATTTCTTGAGTTGATTTTCTGCGCCTTGGGCATAGTCATGATTACCATTGAGTTGCCTTGCAGACGGACCGATGGGTGTCATGGTTCCATTGCTCTCATGACAACTCTTGCATTGGTTCATGTTAGGAACTGTGTATTCAAAACTAATTTTTTCACCTTTTTCGTTCAGGTAATCAACGTTTGCAGTTCCTCCAGCTACTTCGAGTGTAGCATCCGTCTGTTCTTCATTCCAAATGTAGGGAAGTGATTTCCAGCCTTTGGCTTCATGGATGAGAATGCGTGTTTCCATCAGTCGCCTTCCTTTTGAAAAATCTTTCTCATCGTTGTAGTAATAAAAGGTTTTGGCGATGGTGGTGCCTATGGGAAATTGGAATACCGAATCGGGGTTATATGCAACATGCGCGCCACTCGGCAACTGCACGAAACGCAACTTGTGTGCATAGTCTGAAAACAAGGGTGAATTGAGTGAATAGGGCATCACGTTTTTCACGGGTTGCTGGTCACTGATTTTCCCTTCAAAAAGCCCGTACTCAGACAAGCGTTGTTTGTAGGCAAACTGCTCCACTGCCTTGAAAGACATGGAAAAAATGGTGACCGTCAACACCAGCAGCACAATGGCAACATATCCCTTCTTCATTCTTATCACTTATTGTTTGTTGTTCAATACAATCGGCGCAAGGCTACAGTTGAATGGTGTAACATCGCGTGAAATATTTTTAAAATCATTGTCTGCATCAATGTTGGCAAAGCTCTGGTTCTTGTTGTTCTGGATGCAGATCATGTACTCAGGCTTGACATTTCCAGCAGCATCGCGGTATTTTGGATTGATGATCCCGTCATAAACGATATGGGGAACATTGCGTCCAAATTTCAATTTGAAATGATAAATCTGTGCAAAACGCCCTTCCATGGGCACTTTCCTTTTCTTGCGTTCAAAAGTGTTGTCGTGCACTGAAATGGCACTGGGGTATGGATTGTATTGCTTGTCCTTGAACTTGTTTTCTGTGATGTAATAACTGATGATGCCCACACCCATGGTGCTGTTGTTGATGATTTCATTGTTGAATACCTCAACATGGTTTGCAGCAAGCAACATCACGCCAGTGCCTTTGGGCACCTTGGCCACAATATTTCCTTTGGGTGCAAAATTGGAAAGATTGTTCTCTTTGATGATGTTGTTGTGTACGGATACATATCCGCCTTGTTTCTGGATCAATCCAGGAAGATCAAATACCAGGATTCCGCCTGTGTTGCCAGTGGCAAGGTTGTTGAATACATCAGCATAAAGAGAATTTTCAATTTCTATTCCGGCTACATTGTTGTAGGCTGTACAGTTTTTTACCACAATATATTTGGACTGGCCCACATAGATTCCGGCATCTGAGGCACCAATGGCAATACAACTGTCAATCACTACATTTTCGCATTGCACAGGATAGAGTGCATATCCACCATTTTTCTCATCTGGCTTGCCGGTCCATTCTGCTTTAACACGCCTGAAGGTGATCCCTTTGACATGCATGGTCTTGATCAGGTCGCCCTTGGAATCCTGAACAGTCATGTCTTCTAACACAATGTTTTCGCAATTGCTGACCCGCAACCCCTCTGCGCCGGAAGTCTGATCTTTAAAAGTAAGAATGGTTTTATCGATTCCTTTTCCCCGGACTACAATATTTTTCTTGCCATCCAAAGAAAGGCTTTTTGTGATGCTAAAAACACCGGCATCCAGGTTAACAATATCTCCATCTTCGGCAAGGATCAGGTCGGTCTGGATTTTTTTCTCCACATCAGCCTGTGCATTCACATCCATTGTCATGCAAAGTACCATCGAAATCAACCACAATATATTCTTCATCTTCTTAGAATTTATTTTACAGTAGGCTTTGAAATGGAAAAAGGAAATGCATCCTGGCTCACTCCACGCTTCTTGTTGGGAAGGGAACCCATGTTAAACTTAAGCACTCCGCCTTTTCGAATGTCAAAATGATTAATATAATTTTTGTTGTAAGGAGTTCCGTTCAACAAAGCGCTCTCTATATAAAGGTTGGAGGGCGTATTGTTTGGTGATTCAATGGCAAATTTATTGCCTTTTCCAAGATCAAGGGTTATCTTTTTGAACAAGGGTGATCCCAACACGTATTCATTTGAACCTGGGCAAACCGGATAGAAGCCCATGGCGCTGAAAACATACCAGGCACTGGTTTGACCATTGTCTTCATCACCACAATATCCATCTGGCGTGGGTTTGTAGAGTTTGTTCATGGCATCTCTGACATGTTGCTGGCTTTTCCATGGTGCACCACAATAATTGTAGATGTAGAGCATGTGTTGAATGGGCTGGTTTCCATGGGCATACTGACCCATGTTCATTACCTGCATCTCCACCATCTCATGAATGGTTCTTTTGTAAGAGCTGGTATCAAAAATGGGAGGCAAAACAAAAACACTGTCCAGCATGTTTTCCATGACTTTTTCTCCTCCCATCAGATTGGCCAACCCCTTGAAATCCTGAAACACGCTCCAGCTGTAATGCCAGCTGTTTCCTTCCACAAATTCATTGCCCCAGGTGAATGGATTGAAATCTTTCATCCAGGTTCCGTCGGCCTTTTTGGCACGCATGAGGTTGTGGTTGGGATCAAATATATTCTTATAATTCAGGGCACGCTGTCGAAAAGTATTGACTTCAGCAGCTGGTTTTTTCAATGATTTTGCCACTTCGCTGAGGCAAAAATCTGCATAAGCATATTCCATTGTTTTTGCAGCACTGCCGCCATAATTGTCTCCGGGAACATACCCGAGTTTGTTGTAAGCCTCGCCACCATTGCGGCCCAGCGTGGGCATAGGCCCCTCTCCGTTGCTGCCTTTTACCATCGCTTCATACAACAGGTTGATGTCGAACCCGCGGATGCCTTTCATGTAAGCATCTGATATAACCGACGTGGAATTGTTGCCAATCATGCTTTTCTTGTGTCCCGGACTCGCCCATTCTGGGAGCCATCCGCTTTCTTTGTAGGTATTTGCGAGCCCCTGCATGATTTGGCTGTCCAACTCAGGAAACACCAAGGTCAGGAATGGAAAAAGCGAGCGAAAGGTATCCCAGAAACCAGTATCGGTAAACATATAGCCTTTTTCAACGTTTCCGTTAAAGGGGCTGTAATGCACCATTTCGTTGTTGGCATTGAATTCATAAAACTTGCGTGGAAATAGCAACATCCTGTACAAACAAGTATAAAAGGTTTTCAACTGCTCTTCGGTTCCACCTTCGGCTTTCACCTTGATCAATTCCTTGTGCCAGGCAGCCTTGGCTTTGGCCTGGATTTGTTCGAAGCTTTGGTTGCCAATTTCTCTGTTTAAATTCAGCGCTGCCTGTTCATAAGAAATAAAAGAAGACGCCACTTTCAATTGTACCTTCTCTCCTCTTTGGGTTGAAAAACCGATGACGGCTTGTGCATGGTTCCCCATGAATTCCTTTGCGGTTGACCGCTGTAGCTTATCATCCACCGTAAAATACAGTTCAAAATCTTTGTCGCACTCAATGACAAAATAATTTTTGAAATTGGTGGGAACGCCTCCCCTGTTGCGGGTTGTATAGCCTATGATCTTTTTTTCTTCGGGAATAATCTTGATGTATGATCCCCTGTCGAATGCATCAATCAAAATAAAAGCACTATCAGCTGCCGGATAGGTAAACCTGAATCGGGATGCCCTTTCGGTGGGGGTGATTTCCGTTACCACATTGTCATCGGCCAGGTAAACACTGTAGTAATAGGGCTTTGCCGTTTCTGTTTTGTGCGAGAACCAACTGCCTCTTTTTTCTTCATCCAGGCGCGGTTTTCCTGTCATGGGCATGATGGAAAATTGGCCATAATCTCCAATCCAGGGAGAAGGCTGATGGGTTTGCTTGAAACCACGGATTTTTTCCATTGCATATTGATAGGTCCAGCCATTCCCATTATAGCCTGTTTGGGGTGTCCAGAAATTCATGCCCCAGGGAACCGCGATGGCGGGATAGGTATTGCCGTTGGAATAGCTCAGCTTGGAATCGGTACCCATCAATACATTCACCAGCTCTTCAGGTTGAAAAGATGGCTGGGCAGAAGCACTGATGCAAACAAAAGAAAGCAACAAGAACGCGTATCTGACCATCATGACAAGTATAAAGTATGTTTGAAAGGCGTTGAAGCAGTGATATATGCAGAAGGCGCGTTGAATGCAGGGAGTCCGCCCCGAAGGTTGTACCGCCTGTGTTCCGCCTTGCCCGGGCCAAATGAAATGGATTGGTTTTCTACAGAATATTTCCCCTCTTTTCCCTTCAACACATAGGTTTGATTGGGGGTAATTTCATCCAACCCAGTAAACACACCTCCCGGCCTGAAGACAAGCTCTAATGAAACTGGCACATGGTCAGTACCGGAAATGTCAATATCCACTTCAAGTCCATTCTTTGCTTCCTTAATGGTGATGACAGTATTGAGGCGTTGAATTTCAGATTGAGTTCTGTTCGCTTTGGGCATCTTCGACCAATCCCCATCACCGGGAATTTTATCTTCTGGATATGGTTGGTAATAAACCCCTTCAAGGCTGCTTTTCAATACCCATTTGTCGCCTTCTTGGCTGATTACAGAAGACTGGAATTGCCCTTTTCCAAAGAAAGAAGAAGCCACACGCATGGCCTGAAGCATGACTTTTTCTTTGTGGAAAGTAAGCCATCCTGCATTGTTGGAAAGGATGGTGGCGTCCCAATTATTTCTGCGGATACGCGCTACACCAGAATAAGGGAATGCTTTTGCATAGCTGATTGGCAAGGGCTTGGTTGCAGGAAGTTCCTTCCACAGCAATGGGGCTTGCAGTATGTCGATGAGCTTGCCGTTGGCCACATTGGGATTTTTCTTTTCGATGATCCGGCACAGCTCTGCCATTTGTCCATCATTGTCCAAAATAGCCAAGTAACGACAGGCATAATAATAGCCATCCATGCTGGCAACCGTTCCTTTATCTTGTCGGTTAGAAGCTTCTGTAACCACCTCTCCATTGGGATGCAGGTAGTAATGCATCATCTGAAGATTTTTCCTGACAGGCTCCAAGAACGCTGGGTTCTTGAGTCCGATTGACATGGTAACCAAAGAATGATCTACGGTGCCAGAATAACCACCGGTGCTTTTTTCTGTGTACTGACCGTCTGGGTCCAGGTCAATTTTCTCTGCCAGCCATTGATTGATTCTTTTGGTGTAACGCTCATCTGGCCAGAGTAGATTGAGTTGAGTCAGGGCCGCACAAACCACCCAACGGTGATTC
>CAITQQ010000157.1 GCA_903894575.1 uncultured bacterium | reverse complement strand
TCCCTCTTGAGGATGTTGGTGTTCTTGTTGACATCAGCTGCCTTGATCAAAGCCAAACCAGCATCCAACTGAGCAAACAATGCCTTGTATACATCTTCACCCTTGTCATAGGCTGGGCGGATGTTACCAGCAAGATCAAAAGCCTTTGAATTGGGAACATTGTTATAGAGATCCACCAAATTGATCATTTCATAGGCTCCAAGGACTTTTGAAATACCCTCGTAATATGTCCAACCCAATTCCTTGGATTTTTTCTCGATTGCTTTGTATTGACCTACAGTGTAGTATACACCTTCAAAAATGCCAGCTCCAAAATCATTGGTGATGTTGTAGCTCATCTCGACGGTAGAACGAGAGTAAGAACCTGATGCACTCCAGTATCCCATCCAGCGCGCAATGAAATCCCAGCTGCCTGCATTGCGTGCAGCGGTACTTGTCATTTGGGCGGTGATAGCGAGATCGGGAGTGACAAGCGACTCAGTTGCCGAATTAGGGTTTGTATTGATGTTCAGATAATCTTTCTTACAGCCGGTCAGGATCAATCCTGCAAAGGCTGCGATCATTATATATTTTGTTTTAAACATGGTTTTGGTTTTACGTGTGATTGAATTAGAAACGCAGGTTAACGTTAAAACCATAGATCCTGGAAGGAGGAAGCTGGCCGGTTCCGTTTACACCCAAAGCATTACCAGTGGTGTTCGCGAACTCAGGGTCAGACCATTCGTTTGTTTTGGGAAGGAACATGAGCAAGTTCCGACCTACCAAACCAATTGAAACACCTTTGATGAATCTTGCGCTCTTGATCAGAGATGATGGCAAATCGTAAGAAAGTGCAACTTCCCTGATTTTCCATGCCGCTGCACTGGTCAAATAATTGGACTGAATTGACCTGTTGGTTGCCGATGCTTCAAAGAAACCGTAGCCACCAGCACGAACAAGTACATTGGTATTTTGTACATATTTACCACTTGCATCAGCATACACAGAGTTTGGAACAACAAAGCGCATACGGCTGTTGCTTGCACTGCGAATAGATATACCAGTGAAATCCATGTCTGGACCAGCACCGTTGTATACTTGATGACCAGCCCTGTAATCTGCAGTTACCGTCAGGCTAAGGCCCTTCCATTCAAATGAAGGTGTAACACCAAGTATGTATTTAGGCATAGTCCTTCCAAACATCGTAACGATAGGGTTTTGAGAAGGAAGACCTGTTTTTGCATCTACAATCACTTTTCCTTCTGGAGAGCGGTTGTAATCTGTCAACTTGAACATGAAGGCAGGATATCCTACAATTGCAAAGTTGGCATTACCGATACCCACTTCATTCAAGCCTTCATATACTGAGTTTACCTTGCTGTCTTGCAAAGTAAAGTTTCCTTTGAAGTTGAACCTGAATTCTCCAAGATCAACCACAGGTGTCAAACGAAGGTCAAATTCAAGACCCTTGTTGGTGAAATCTGCTGCGTTAACCAATGAAGAAGAATAACCAGTAGAGCGGCTCAACTGGATGCTCAGGATCTGGTTGGAGTTGTCTTGTGTATAAGCAGTAGCTTCAATGCTTACCCTGTTTTTGAACAAGGACAATTCAAAACCAACTTCTTTTGACAATACAAACTCAGGCTTGATACCAGGGTTGTTTACACTTGAGCTGGCTTGGAAACCAGGCAAACTTCCATAAGGGAAACCACCCGCTACACCATAAGTAGGCTCAAGTTGGTAAGCACCAAGGTTTACGTTACCAGATTTGGAAACCGATCCCCTGAGTTTCAAATAAGAAATCACATCGCTGTTCTTGATGGCCTTGATGGCATCGCTCAGAACAACTGAAGCAGAAGCACCGGGATAGAAGAAAGATCTTCCAGTGATGGGAAGACGGGAATCCCAGTCGTTACGACCAGTAACTTCCAAGAAAGCCCAGTTGTCGTATCCGACAGAAGCCTTTCCAAACACACCCATCAGCTTGGTTTCAGAGAAGCTTTCGCCTGCACCTGGTTCACCAGTTCTGTTGGAAACATTGAAAAGGGTTGGGATGATAAGGTTTGAACCAGAAACAGAAACAGATTTGGAGAATGTTTCACGATAAGATTGACCAATCAATCCATCTACAGAAATTTTGCCAAAGTCTTTTTGACCGGCAAGGAATGCCTCTGAGGTAATCCTTGTGCCAATGCTCTGTCCATCAGAAACACTTGCGAAAACATCGTTCACAGAATTGTACTTACCTGATGTTTTTGCAAAAGGTGAGAATGTGAAGGCCTCAGATGTACTCTTTGAATAATTTGAATTGACAGTAGTACCCAAACGGTAAGTTGCTGTCAACCAAGGAAGAATCTTGTAGTTAAATGTTGCTGTACCGATAAGGTCATGGGAAGTTCCCTTTGAACGAGCCCTGTCCTTGATATAGTATGGATTGCTGTAATAATCATTGAAATAATGATTAGGACTGGACCACTCATCAGTTCTCCAATTCTTGTACCTTGTCAAAGGAACGTTTTGTGCAGTGTTGAACACTTCATAATACGCACCATTGGAAGCCACGTCGTATTGAGACTTGGTATAAGTGATGGTAAAGTCAGCATTGAACTTGCCGTACTCTTTGGCAGATTTAAAACTGAAGGTTGTCCTTCTGTTCTTGTCGCCAGCCAGTGTACCAGTGATGTTGGCATCTTGAAAAGAAAGGTAAAAATCCTTGGCAGACATGGAAACATCACTCTGTGAAGTAACCCCTGTCTCAAAATATCTCATTTTTTCACCAATTAATGCAGAATAAGGAATCTTCTGTATCTCTCCTTTTGCATTAGGACGACCCAATTCCCTTATTGAACCATCAAACTCATCACCATACTGTTGGTTTTCAACAGGATCAAAAACCCCAATACCATTTTTGTCAATAGCAGCGCCTTGACCAAACTGTGTTTGAAACTCAGGAAGAAAGGCAACCTTCTCGAACTGGGTGGAATTGGAAATGTTGATGACTGGATTTCCGCTTTTTGTACCCCTTTTGGTCTTCACGATGATAACACCGTTCACACCATCTGGTCCATACAAAGAAGCAGCTGAAGCACCTTTCAGGATATTGATATCATCAACATCGTTGGGGTTCAAGCGGTTCAAGAAGCCCAAAGAAACAGGCACTCCATCAATAACCAACAAAGGCTGGTTGTTACCGGTCAAAGAACGGATACCGCGTAGAGTAATCCTTGTGTCAGCAAATACACCATTGTTTACAGTGGCAATGTTCAAACCGGAAACTTTACCGGTCAGACCATTTTGGATGTTGACCGCTTTTGCCGCAGTGATATCCTTACCGGAAACCTTTGCAGTGGAATATCCGAGCTGCCTGGGCTGCTTTTGGATACCAAGGGCTGTTACAACCACTTCCTGCATCTGGCCTTCGCTTGTGGCCAAAATAACAGTTGTGCTTGCTCCAGAAACTGAAACAACCTTACCAGTGAATCCTGTTGCAGAAACACTGAGTTGTCCTTTTTCCTTGATGGAAATCTTGAAATTACCGTTAGCGTCAGCTTTTACGGCATTTTGCGTTCCCGATTCGGTTACCGTGGCGAAGGGAACTGCTTCTCCCTTGTCATTCTTGATCACGCCGGAAACGGTTCTTGTCTGGGCGAAAACTGTCATGCCAAACAGCAGACAGATCACCAGCACAGAGGCCAATTTTCTCATGTAGACGAGTTTTATGGTTATTAAATGTTTGATAACTACACCGATTGCGCACAATTATCAACCCCAATATTAATAATTTCTTAACAAATCAACGAATAGATCTGTCTTTTTTTGATATATTCAAAATATCGAATATAAAAAAGGGTAAATTTTAGATTTTACTCTAAATTTACCCCTTTTTACATAAAAATATCTATTATAAAAATAGCCTGAATTATATGTATTGGTTGATGATGTTCTCCAACCACTCTTGACGGCCTGAGGTCAATTTAGGCTCCCCCGATTTGAATGCATAATTTCTGAGGTCTTCCAAACTGAGCTTTCCTTCTTCGAACAATTTACCCTCTCCTGAGTCAAAAGAAGCATACCTGTTCTTGCGGAATTCTTTGTAGGGTGATTTTTGAAGAATATTATCAGCGACAACCAAGGCCCTGGCAAATGCATCCATTCCTCCAATATGGGCATGGAAAATATCCTCCATGTCTGTTGAATTCCTCCTGGTCTTGGCATCAAAATTGACTCCACCACCTGCAAAGCCTTTTGCCTCAAGGATGATCAACATTGATTCAACCAATTCATTCAGGTTCATGGGGAACTGGTCAGTATCCCATCCGTTCTGAGAATCTCCCCTGTTGGCATCAATGCTGCCCAACATGCCGGCGTCAGCAGCAGTCTGCAACTCATGCTGGAAAGTATGTCCGGCAAGGGTGGCATGGTTTACTTCAATATTCAATTTGAAATCATCTTGCAGACCATACCTGTTCAGGAAACCAATAACGGTGGCTGAATCATAATCGTATTGGTGCTTGGTAGGCTCACAAGGCTTGGGCTCTATGAAGAAAGTACCCTTGAAGCCGTTTTTCCTTGCATAATCCTTGGCTGTATGCAGGAAGCGTGCAAGATGTTCCTGCTCCCGCTTCATGTCTGTATTCAACAAGGTCATATACCCTTCACGGCCTCCCCAGAAAACATAATTTTCGCCTCCCAGCCTGATGGTGGCATCGAGGGCATTCTTTACCTGTGTTGCAGCATGGGCCAATACATTGAAATCAGGATTGGTGCTGGCACCATTCATGTAGCGCGGGTTTGAGAATACATTGGCAGTGCCCCAAAGCAGTTTTACACCACTGGCTTTTTGTTTAAGGTCTGCATAGTCAACAATGGCAGACAGGTTGCTTTCATATTCAGTGAGATTGGCACCTTCGTCAACCAAATCAATGTCATGAAAACAATAGTATGGCACACCAAGCTTGGTGATGAATTCGAAAGCAGCATCCATTTTTTCCTTTGCCCTGTCTACTGCATTGGATGCAGCATCCCATGCAAACTGCTTGGTACCTGGTCCGAATGGATCAGCACCGGTATTGCAGAAACTATGCCAATAGGCTACAGCAAAACGAAAATGCTCTTTCATTGATTTTCCAGCAATGATTTGATTTTCATTGTACCATTTATAGGCCAATGGATTGTCTGACCCAACTCCCTCGAATTGAATTTTGCCAATGCCGGGGAAAAATTCTTTGTTGCCTAATGTTACTGACATAGTATGTATTTTATTGATGATTGTTTTTGTTTGGTACCTGTCAAAGATAAAATTGTTCTCTTAAAAAATTTCGGGCAACTCACTAAAATTGCAACGCCTCTAGCCAATTGCCATATGCATCCTTGTATTGTTCACAGAGGGCTGCATTGGGCTCTATTCTGCTCAATACTTTCAAGCCTTTGAAAGCCTCCTTTGTATCGCTGAAAATACCAGCGCCAATACCTGCAGCCCTTGCAGCGCCTTGTGCGCCATCCGTATTGACCAGCTCGATGGTTGCACCAGTGGTATTGGCAAATGCTTCAGTAAAAATATCACTCTGGAACATGTTGGCCTTTCCTGCCCTGACAGTATTGATGTTCAACCCCATTTTTACCATGATTTCAATGCCGTAAAAAAGCGAAAAAACAATTCCTTCTTGTGATGCCCTGGCCAAGTGTGCATTGCTGTGTCGGTTGAAATGCAGGTTCTTGATCATCGAGCCAGGATCCCTGTTTTCCAACACACGCTCTGCTCCATTTCCAAAAGGATAGCAAAGCAAACCTTCTGCCCCCACTGGAACAGAAGAAGCCAGCCTGTTCATTTCCGGATAGGAATATCCGTTGAATACATTTTTTTGCAACCAACTGTTGAGAATCCCTGTACCATTGATACACAACAATACACCATATCGTTTTTCTGCTGCAGTATGATTGACATGAACGAAAGTATTCACCCTAGATTTTGGATCATATGAAGGTTGATCAATAACCCCATAAACAACCCCTGAAGTACCTGCTGTTGCAGCTATTTCACCGGGCTGCAAAACATTCAGGGAAAGGGCATTGTTAGGCTGATCTCCTGCCCTGTAAGAAACAGGTATGTTGGCTGAAATACCCAATGACTCTGCTGCTTGCGGCGTCACAAAACCTTGCTCACCAAATTGAGGAACAGTTGAGCAAAGCAGGTTTTCACTGATGCCATAATGCTTGAGCAAATCATGGGAAATGGTCTCATTTTTAGCATCCCAGAGAATGCCTTCTGAGAGACCAGAAACAGTTGTTCTCATTTCACCCGTCATGCGAAAAGCAATATAATCTCCAGGCAACATGATCTTGTGAATCCTTGCATATGTTTCAGGCCTGTTGTCTTTTACCCATTTTAATTTTGATGCAGTAAGGTTACCGGGAGAATTCAAATAATGCTCAAGACAAAACTCCTCACCCAATGACTTGAATGCTGCATTACCGGTCTCAACAGCACGGCTGTCGCACCAGATGATGGAGGGCATCACAGGTATTCCATCCCGATCCAAAGCCACAAGGCCATGCATCTGGTATGAAATGCCAATGGCAGCAATTTCATTTTTAGCATAGGAATATTCATTGGACAAAAGGCTCATGGCATTGCACAATTCATCCCACCAAAGATTGGGATCCTGCTCGGCAAATCCTTTTTCCGGAGAGACAATTTTCATCTCCGACGATGGTGAGAAGGCTGATGCAACGCACTCACCGCTATCAATAGCCACCAGGGCACATTTCACAGAAGATGAACCAATATCCACTCCCAATAAATACTTCATTGTTTTGTTTTTAATCATGACGCAGAGTGGTTAAATACCCTTGCATTAAGTCTAATTATTTCTCTGTTGAAAAACGATAAATGGTCTGGCTCTTCCAGGTTTCGCCAGGCTTCAGCAAAGTTGTTGGAAATGAAGGCTGGTTGGGAGAATCAGGAAAATGTTGTGTTTCCAAACAGAATCCGGACCTGTGTTGATATGCCATACCCCTGCCTTTTTCATTGCCATCCAGGAAGTTGCCAGTATAGAATTGGACACCTGGCTCTGTGGTAAAAACTTCCATTTTTCTGCCGGAAGTTTTCTCTGTTACAACAACTGCGGGTGTTTTGATATCATTTGAATTCAGCACAAAGTTATGGTCATATCCCAAGCCATAGACCAATTGTTGCTCATTGGCTGCAATGTCCTTCCCTATTGGCTTTGCAGCGGTAAAATCAAATGCGGTTCCACGCACTTCCTTCAATTCTCCTGTTGGGATCAATGTGCTATCTACAGGTGTAAATTTAGATGCATTGATCATCATGTCATGATCAAGAATCGTTTTGGAAGGATCACCTGTTAAGTTAAAATAAGCATGGTTGGTCACATTGATGACAGTTGGCTTATCGGTTGTTGCGGTGTAGTCAATGACAAGGCTATTGTCCTCACGAAGAGAATAAATAACGGTGAGGTTCATTTCGCCTGGATACCCATTTTCACCATCTTTTATCTTGATCGAAAAACTGATGGCGTCGTTCATCTGCCTTGCCTCCCAAACCTGCTTGTCAATGCTATTGACACCCCCATGCAAGGAGTTGATGCCATTGTTTTGTGGCGCTGTAAACACTTGCCCATCAATGCTGAATTTTCCATTGGCGATGCGGTTGGCATAGCGGCCAACAATACAACCAAAATAGGATTTACCCGCAAAAAGATCCTTCGCGCTGTCGTATCCCAATAAAACATTTTCCATCTTCCCTTCCTTGTTGGGAACTTGGATGGTGAGAATCGTTGCGCCATAGTTTGAAAAAGCAACAGACATCCCTTGCTTATTCGTCAACCTGAACAACTGAACTTTTTTTCCACCAAGTGTGTCAGTAAAAGCCTTTTCCATTTCCATATCAGCATTGGTTTTATTGTTTTTTTCTGGCTCAACTACACATGAGAAGACGCCAAGGACCAGCATTTGCAAAATGACAAGCAGTTTTTTCATTTCTTTCGTTTGTAGATCAGACGGTATTGCCCGAAAATGCAATATAATATTTTGCAACGAATCAACCCTCCTGCAGCTTCATTGAACCCAATGCTTGTTATTGGGCAGCATGTTGAACCAAAACAATCTCCTGTTGTTACGAAATAGGGAAAAAAGAGGGAATATAGATAAGATATACCCTCCCCCGTTTTTTACAAAGCTTTAAAAAGCTGAAATTCGCGTTTTTAAAAGAATGAGCAATATGCACGAGGAAAATGATGATATTTTAGAACAAATCACCTCATCAGAATACAAATACGGTTTTGTAACTGATATTGAGGCGGATGAGGCTCCCAAAGGGCTCAGCGAAGATACCGTGAGGTTCATCTCAGCTAAAAAAAATGAGCCGGTATGGATGTTGGAATACCGCCTGAAGGCTTACAGGCATTGGTTGACCATGGAAGAGCCCAAGTGGCCAAATGTGGAATATCCCCCCATCAATTACCAGGACATCATCTATTATTCTGCTCCCAAGCAAAAAATTGCACCAGACAGCCTTGATGATATTGACCCAGAACTCAGAAAAACCTTTGAAAAACTCGGCATTTCACTCAATGAGCAAAAAAGGCTCACAGGTGTGGCTGTAGACGCTGTCATTGATAGTGTTTCTGTGGCAACCACCTTCAAGGAGGAACTTTCAAAAGTAGGGGTGATCTTTTGTTCTATGAGCGAAGCCATACAGGATCATCCCGCATTGATCCAAAAATACCTGGGTTCGGTTGTTCCTGCAACAGACAATTTTTTCAGCGCATTGAATGCCGCTGTTTTCAGTGATGGGTCTTTCTGCTTCATCCCCAAAGGGGTAAGATGCCCCATGGAGCTGTCCACCTATTTCAGGATCAATGCAGCCAATACCGGTCAATTTGAAAGAACCCTGATTGTGGCTGAAGACGAGGCCTATGTCAGCTACCTGGAAGGTTGCACGGCTCCAATGAGGGATGAGAACCAGCTGCACGCAGCAGTTGTTGAAATCGTTGCCATGGAAAAAGCCGAGGTTAAATACTCCACTGTGCAGAACTGGTATCCCGGAGACAAAGAAGGAAAAGGTGGCATCTACAATTTTGTCACCAAGCGTGGCATTTGTGCCGGAGACCATTCAAAAATCTCCTGGACGCAGGTTGAAACCGGATCAAGCATCACCTGGAAATACCCCAGCGTAATCCTGAAAGGAGATTACAGCATTGGAGAGTTTTATTCAGTTGCCGTTACCAATAATTTTCAGCAAGCCGATACCGGAACCAAGATGGTTCACCTGGGAAAAAACACCAAGAGCAGGATTGTTTCCAAAGGCATCTCTGCAGGAAAGAGCCAGAACTCTTACCGCGGCCTGGTCAGTGTTGCAAAAAATGCTGGCAATGCAAGAAACTTTTCACAGTGCGACTCATTGCTCCTCGGAGACAAATGCGGAGCCCATACCTTCCCCTACATTGAGGTCAAAAACAATACTGCTGTTGTAGAACATGAGGCAACAACTTCCAAGATTGGTGAAGACCAGATATTCTATTGCAACCAAAGGGGCATCGATACAGAAACCGCTGTGGCTTTGATTGTCAATGGTTTTGCAAAGGAGGTAATGAATCAACTGCCCATGGAATTTGCAGTAGAAGCGCAGAAGCTTCTAGCCATCAGCCTTGAAGGTAGTGTCGGATAATTTCAATTAAAAAAAGACAAAAGAAAAATATGCTTAAGATCAATAATCTGCAAGCCAGGATTGAAGAGAAGGAAATCCTCAAAGGCATCAACCTTGACATCAAGCCAGGTGAGATTCATGCCATCATGGGGCCCAATGGCTCTGGTAAAAGTACCCTTGCTTCTGTATTGGCAGGACGTTCAGACTATGAAGTAACGGGTGGATCAGTTGAATTCATGGGAAAGGATTTGCTGGAGCTTTCTCCAGAAGACAGGGCCAAAGAAGGCCTGTTTCTTGCCTTCCAGTATCCTGTTGAAATACCTGGTGTGAGCACAACCAACTTCATCAAGTCTGCGGTAAACGAAAAAAGAAAATACCTTGGATTAGAACCGCTGGACGCCGCCCAGTTCCTGCGCAACATGAAGGAGAAAATGAAATTGGTTGAGATTGATCAATCACTTCTCTCCCGTTCGTTGAATGAAGGATTTTCTGGTGGAGAAAAGAAAAGAAATGAAATTTTCCAAATGGCCATGCTCGAACCCAAGCTCGCTATTTTGGATGAGACTGATTCAGGCCTTGATATTGATGCATTGCGCATTGTTGCCAATGGTGTAAACCAACTGCGTTCAAAAGACAATGCATTTCTTGTGGTAACACACTACCAGCGTTTGCTGGACTATATCGTACCAGACTTTGTGCATGTACTTTACAAAGGAAGGATTGTGCGTTCAGGAACGAAAGAACTCGCAAAAGAATTGGAAGTGAAAGGATACGACTTCATCAAAGCTGAAGTGGATCAGGAACTGGCGTAAGCAGCAAAAGTGTAAAAGGAAAATGATGGATTCAACAAACATATTGAAAGAAGCATTTGATAAACAACATGGCGCAGGTGGAAACCTCGCGGAATATCAACAAGAGAACTGGAAAATGTTTTCAGGTCTCGGATTGCCTGCTATCAAGCATGAGGAATGGAAATATACCAGGATCAGAAGTGTATTTACCGATAAACTGGTCATCAACAATGAGAGCCATCTCAGTCAGGATGGATTGAACAATTTGATCCTGAAAGGAACAGACAATGCCAACCGCATCGTATTCCTCAATGGCCGATTTCTTGAAGCATTGTCCAATACAACAGATACTGCTGAAGCCATCTGCATCAAACCGCTTGAAAAAGCAGCAGGTGATGAGGATGCTGATTTCGTCAACATCAGCCTTGGCCACAGCCAGCGTTACCATGGAGATGGCATCAATGCATTGAATGCTGC
>CAITQQ010000156.1 GCA_903894575.1 uncultured bacterium | reverse complement strand
TCCAGCACTTCGATGAATCCACCTGAAATTTTGTAGGAATTGTTTTTGCCGGTTTTATCAAGCAAAATTTTCACAACTCCAGAACCAAGGGCACTCACGATGGGTGCATGCTTTTCCAGCACTTCAAATGATCCGCCGACGCCGGGGAGTTGAACCCCGTAAACATCCCCTGCGAACAATTTTTTTTCTGGTGTCAATATCTCTACCTGCATGTGTGTTTCTTATTTGTTTTTCGATTAACCTTTGGCGGCCGCCATCATTTTCTTGCCTTTTTCAATGGCATCTTCAATGGTTCCAACCAGGTTGAAAGCTGCTTCTGGATACTCATCAACCTCTCCATCCATGATCATGTTGAAACCGCGGATGGTATCCTCAATGCTAACGAATACACCCTTGAGACCGGTGAACTGCTCGGCAACGTGGAAAGGCTGGCTAAGGAAACGCTGAACCCTTCTTGCACGGGATACAGTCAGTTTATCTTCATCGCTCAATTCATCCATACCCAGGATGGCAATGATGTCCTGCAACTCCTTGTAACGCTGAAGAATCAATTTAACCCTGTTGGCGCAATTGTAATGGGCTTCACCTACAATCATTGGCGTCAAAATCCTTGAAGTTGAATCCAATGGATCTACCGCAGGATAGATACCCAAGTCAGCAATCTTACGGCTCAATACCGTGGTTGCATCAAGGTGAGCAAATGTTGTAGCAGGGGCAGGATCGGTAAGGTCATCCGCTGGAACGTAAACCGCCTGAACTGAAGTAATGGAACCATTCCTTGTTGAGGTGATACGCTCTTGCATCAATCCCATCTCCGTGGCCAGCGTAGGCTGGTAACCCACAGCTGATGGCATCCTTCCCAAAAGGGCTGATACCTCTGAACCCGCTTGCGTGAAACGGAAGATATTGTCTACGAAGAAAAGAATGTCTTTTCCTTTTCCTTCGCCATCTCCATCACGGAAATATTCTGCAATGGTCAGACCACTCAAGGCAACCCTTGCACGGGCTCCAGGAGGCTCATTCATCTGACCGAAAACAAATGTTGCTTTTGAATCTTTCAATCCTTCCATGTCCACCTTGTCCAGGTCCCATCCGCCTTCTTCCATGCTGTGTTTGAAATCATCACCATATTTCATGATGCCGGCTTCAATCATCTCTCTCAGCAAATCGTTTCCTTCACGGGTACGCTCACCTACACCAGCAAAAACCGAAAGACCACCATATCCTTTGGCGATATTGTTGATCAACTCCTGGATCAATACAGTCTTGCCCACACCAGCACCACCAAACAAACCAATCTTACCACCTTTTGCATAAGGCTCGATCAAGTCGATTACCTTGATACCGGTGAAAAGTATTTCAGAGGCTGTGCTCAGGTCTTCAAACTTTGGCGGCTTGGCATGGATGGCCCTTCCGTTTTCTTTTGAAACCGCAGGCAATCCGTCAATAGGATCTCCTGTAACATTGAAAAGACGACCATTGATGGCTGCACCAGTGGGCATTGAGATGGCCCTGCCTGTATCCAGAACTTCAGTACCCCTTACGAGACCTTCTGTTCCGTCCATGGCAACGCACCTTACGCTGTCTTCTCCGAGATGCTGTTGCACCTCCATTACAAGCTTATCGCCATTTTCCCTTTTGAGTTCAAGAGCGTTGTAGATCTCTGGGAGCTGACCTTCAAACTGAACGTCAACCACCGCACCGATCACCTGTTTGATTTTACCTCTGCTGGACATGATTATTGTTTAAATTGGATAAAAGTCGATTTCCGGCCGCAAAGGTAAGCAGGATGGGATGATTAGAAAAATTGCACGCAACAATTTTCTAACATTCGTTAAAATCAATCAAAGGAAGTTGTAAAGAATGGCCGCCAAGACTGCTCCCAGGACAGGGCCAACCACCGGAATCGGTGCATATTGCCAGTCACTGCCCCCTTTGTTGGGAATGGGAAGGATGGCATGGGCTATGCGAGGACCAAGGTCACGGGCGGGATTGATGGCATAGCCTGTAGGTCCCCCCATGCTGAGCCCAATACCCAGCACCAGCAAGGAGACGGGAAGGGCGTCCAACGCGCCCAATTTTACTTCGCCTTTTTGGATGTAAAAGATGGAGAGCATGAAAATAAAGGTGGCGATGGTTTCGGTCAGCAAATTGCTGAAAGGTTTTCTGATGGCGGGGCCTGTCGAAAAAACAGCCAAAAGCAAGGATGGGTTTTTTGTTGCTGCAAAATGGTCTTTGTAGGTCAGCCAGGCCAGCACGG
>CAITQQ010000155.1 GCA_903894575.1 uncultured bacterium | reverse complement strand
CGCGGCGCGTGCGTCCAGACGCAGAACCAACGGCGATCCTGCGTAGGCAAGGTGATAGGCAGCGAATCGTTCGTGTAGGCAAGCACCATCAGGCGGTTGACCAAATCATAGGGGTGCATACCCTTGCGGTTGACCGATAGCGTCGCAGGCGGCGCAGCGATCAGCGGCTTCAGCTTGTTAGCCATAGCGCGGCGTTCTCTTGCCTCTGGTTCCTTTAACTCGTTCAGGATGACCACTTCAGCTTCCAACGCATAGCCCCACTGGCTTTCCAATCCGCCAGCCTCAATGACTGACCTGTTGCGCCAGTTACCGCCGCCCAGCGCCCATAGGAACGGCTGGAATATAGTATCCTTACCCGCGCCTTCATCGCCGCCAATCAGGATGGCATGGTTAATCTTAACGCGCGGGTTCTGTATCTTAAACGCCATAGCGTTAAGGATGTGGTCTAACTCTTTATCATCCGTAATCAGATTGCGGCAATGCTCTAGCCAAGGCTCGACATCGTAATCTGCAATCTTGTCGCTGGTTGATACGTCAGGACGGGCGTTGACCCACCTGTTGCCGTAAACCAACCCGTCGCGCGTCACCAGCACGTCATCGCCAGCAGCAAACGTCACGGCTGCTAATGCTGGCGCGCCGCGATCCTGCCGCCGCTCATCAAAATAGACGGACGATTGCACACGCTGCGCTTTCTTATGGATGGAGCGACAGTCAACGTGACGGAACAGGGCGTTAAAGACGTTCCGCGCTATCTCTTGACGGGTGACCATGTCAAAGTAGCAGTCATCAGACTGTATGTAAGCGAAACGCTCAAACCACTCGCTTTGTTCCAGCCGTCCTGCTTCTTTCTTTTCGACCTCACGCACACGCGCTGCGGCTTCATCAGGGAAGGCTTCCGTAGGTGAAATCTTGTCCATCATTGACGCCATGCGTTCAGCGATCAGTTCATCCCGCAAGCCCGGCGTTGCCTTTGGGCCACCTTCATTGGCTACCCAATCAAGAAACGTGCGGCTGTCTAAGTCTTGGCAGTGCCCATGATAACAGCAGAACGAACGATCAAGCGGCTTGTAGCGCGCTTCGATCATGCCGTCGCTGTGTTCCGCATGGTTAGGGCAGACGATGCCGCACCAGCCGTCGTTGTTGATAGTGCTAAGGACTAGGTTCTGTTCGCTCAACCATGTCAGGACGTTGTCCTGTCCAGTGTCGCGTATCTTGACGGCTTTATAGTCCGCTGTGTCGCCTTCTTCTGGCGTGACGCCCAACGCTTCGCAGATTTGCTCTATCGTATACTCGCGCTCTGGGTGGAACTCGACCAGCCGTGCAGGGAAGTTGCCCCGCCCACGCTTCATGTTTATGCTGCCGGGCACACGGCAGTTACGCACAGCGTTAGTCGCGCCCGGATCAGTGTAGCCAGCGGCTGCAATGGCCTTGATGGCAGCGCAAAAGTCGCCCTTGTCAGGCTGCTCATGGAAAGCGTAGCCCCACTGGAACGAACCTTCGCTGGTTTCCATTATCCATGTCGGTTCTATGAGCGGCGTCTTGGACTTTGTGCCGATGTCATCCAACATCATAAACAGAACAAAGTTTACGTTGCTGGTTCTGGCTGACGGCTTGCCGTCTTCAAAGCGGCTGACGATGTACGAGCCGGTGTTGACATACCACGACTCGCCATCTTTGATGTTGGCCTTGTCAGGCATGAACGACGGGAACGTAGCGTTAGGCGCGCCGTCTGCGTGGTACAGCATATTACCTTCGCTGTCGTAGCGCGGCTTCTGGCGCAGCAATAAGGCTGTCTCGCCTACCGTTGCGGCAGCTAAACCAACTATATAATCTATAAATTTCTGACGATCCTCACTCATCGCTTGCTCCTCATTTGCCATAGCGTTCCATAATTGCCACTTCTGCGTTCAGGGGTAGCCCCGATGCCCAAGGTGGCGGCTCACACATTATCTGCACCAGCCGTTCTGCTGCGGCTTCTGCATCTGCTTCTGGCACTTCCAAGACGATTTCATCGTGGATGTGCAAGACTACATCGTCCAGTTGACGCAAGGCGTAGCGCAGCAAGTCATTGGCGACAGCCTGCGTGATGTTCTCACACGCCAAACCGCGCCATAGCCGCGCCCTAGGCCACTCCTTCGCATCCGCGGCTGGCTTCCAAGAAGCCTTCGCGTAGGTCAGGTCGCCTTCCTCGTTGAAACGGGCGAAAGGATAACATAACACACGTCCAGACGGAAGGGCATACCAAAGATGTAGCCCATCAAATAAATACGTGATGCGACCCACGCTGAACTCGCGGCCCTTGTTACGCATGGCACGCATATAGGTTTCTTCAAGGCCAGACCAGTACGGCACGGCCCACTTGTTAGCCCTGCGCCATGCGTCAACCATGCGCTTTGCGTCGCTCTCTGACATCATCAAGCCGTAGATGCGGCCCATGCTGGCGAACGCACCAACGCCGCCGGCAAAGCCACAGGCTAACTCTTGCACCTTACCGATCTGGCGCTGGTCTGTAGTGACATCGACAATTTCCAACACATCAATCCGGGGCTCAGCCCTTTCCTCTTCATAAGCACCAAGCAGAGAACGTTTGATTTGAAGTTTACCGGCAAATTCTTCCTGGGTTAGCCCCTTCAACTTGCGCAGATACTTGAGATTTTGGCCTGCAAATGACTGTGACATACTAATGAATTTGGGGCAATATACTAAATTATTTAGTTTTCAAAGTATTTTTTGCTAAATTTTTATTCATAAAGAATGATTCACCTTCCGGATAGGAACTGAAATAAGTGCTAATTTTATCCATTAATAAAGGGATGAAAAAGAAAAGCAGCGCAAAAAAGACAAAAAAAGTACCGGTAATCCTGATTACCAATGATGACAGCCTAACAGCACCCGGCATCAGGCATTTGATTGAGGCGGTGAAAGACCTTGGGAGGGTTGTTGTGGTGGCGCCAGACAAACCGCAATCAGGGATGGGACATGCCATCACCATTGGATTTCCCCTGCGGTTGCACAAGGTTCATTTGATGGATGGGGTTGAATCATGGTCTTGCAGCGGGACACCTGTTGATTGTGTAAAGCTGGCCGTAGACAAGATCCTACACCAGAAACCAGACATATGCCTCAGCGGCATCAACCATGGTGCCAACCATTCCATCAATGTGATTTATTCCGGAACCATGAGTGCCGCCATCGAAGCATCGATTGAAAACATTCCTTCCATTGGATTCTCCCTGATGGATTACAGCCTGGAAGCGGATTTCACTGCTGCTAAAAAATATGCAAGACTGATTGTCGAAAAGGTACTTTCGAAAAAAGCAGACAAGCACCTTTGCCTCAATGTCAACATACCCAAAGGTGATGTGGAACTGATCAAGGGTGTCAAGGTTTGCAGACAGGCCTACGCAAAATATGAAGAGGATTTTGAGGAAAGGAAAGACCCTTCCGGCAAAAAATATTACTGGCTTACAGGCATTTTTCAAAACCTTGAAAAAAGCAAGGATACAGATGTTTGGGCGCTGGAAAACAATTTTGTGAGTGTGGTTCCTGTTCAATATGACTTGACCAATCATTTGCTCAAAAACAAACTTGAAAAAGACTACACATGGAAATCCTGAAAAAAGACAATTTTGTCTACGGCGTTTTTCTTGGACTGATTGTTCCTGTATTCAGTTTTTATGGATATTATCTCTGGAAATTCAGTCTGTACAGTTTCAGTGATTTCCTCAATGCATTGCAAGGCAATAAACAATTGGTTACTGCGCTCACGATACCCTGCTTGCTGTTGAACATTGTACTCTTTACCATTCACATCAATGGTCAAAGGGACAGTACTGCAAAAGGAATTTTTACGGTCACCTTGATCTATGCAGTATCTGCATTGCTTTTTAAGTTTTTCAGCTGATCGCATAACACCTCAACCCCATGAAATATTATATAATAGCGGGTGAGGCCTCAGGAGACTTGCATGCAAGCAGGTTGATCAGGGCCATCAAGCAAAATGACAACCAGGCAAACTTTCGTGCCTGGGGTGGAGACTTGATGCAAAAAGAAGGTGCAACCATTGTCAAACATTACCGGGACCTTGCATTCATGGGATTTGCTGAAGTGATCAGCAACCTGCCTACAATTTTGGGCAACATGCGTTTTTGCAAAAGCGATATCCTGCAATACCAACCCGACCTCATCATCTTCGTTGATTATCCCGGCTTCAATATTCCGATGGCAAAATTCGCCAAAGGAAAAGGATTCAAAACAGCGTATTACATCTCCCCCCAGGTTTGGGCATGGAAAGAAAACAGGGTGAAGATTTTGAGGAAAGTGGTAGACAAGATGATGGTGATCCTGCCATTTGAAAAAAGTTTTTACCAGCGCTGGAGTTTCCCTGTTGATTATGTTGGTCATCCGCTGATTGAAATCATTGAGGACTATAAAAACAATACTGATCCTGCTGCAACAAGAAAGAACCTGCACATCGAGGAAGGAAAAAAAATCATTGCCTTGCTACCAGGCTCCAGAAAACAAGAGATCCTGAAAAAACTTCCCATCATGCTGGAAGCTGCTGCCAGATTTCCACAGCATGTTTTTGTGGTAGGCCAGGCACCGGGCATAGCAGACGAAATGATCTCTCAATTCACCAACGCATTTGAAAACATAAAGGTCTTGAAGGGTGATACTTATGGCCTCTTGTCCATTGCAGATGCAGCGCTGGTCACATCCGGAACCGCTACGCTTGAAACAGCATTGTTCGGAGTTCCGGAAGTGGTATGCTATCTGGGATCGCCGATTTCTTATGCCATTGCCAAACGAATCATCAAAATAAAATACATCTCATTGGTCAACCTGATCATGGACAAGCAGGTGGTTGAAGAGCTGATCCAACATGATCTTACTGCAGAAAATATCGCTGTTTCGCTAGAGCGTATACTTTCAGACACCATGGCCATCAACCAAATCAGTGAGGATTATTTTCAACTCAACCAATTGTTGAAAGCAGGAGGCAAGGCATCTGTGAAAGCCGCATCCATCATTTATTCAATGATAAAATAGCAAAATTCAGGTCTTATTTTTTGATGAACAACTTGACAATCATCACAATGATTGCAAATACAAATAACAAGAGGGAAATCCTGTTGATCCCATGCATGTATTTGACCCATTGGGAATTGGGCGTATTGGGATCTTTTTTTCGGAGATAGAGATAGGTGGCAATTTGTTTGAGGACGCTCATGAGTTTATTATTGATTCAAAACTAAGTTGATTAACACGCAATTGATGATTTTGTTAAAGGGAAAGCAAACTACAACCGCGCAGGTCTGCATTGTCGATCCGACCAAGGATCTCAAACCCTCCATCACCAGTAAACCTGCCCAAGTCATCTGTTGCAATGAAGGAAATGCTGTCTTCATTGGCCAGGTCAATGATGTTGATGGCCCCTGTCTTCCCCAGGTTTTCATGGGATTCCCATACCTCGAATGGATCGTCCGGCGACCTCAACAAAACTTTCATCGTTGAGGAAGGCCTGAAAATACCCTCTCCTTTTGAATAGGCCTGAGATTGCAATTCGGTCATGCCATACTCAGCATGAATGCTTTCCACACCAAGATTCAATTTCAAGAATGCATGCAGCTCATTTCTGGTAAGTTCTTTTTTGCGACCTTTCATCCCCCCTGTTTCCATCACAATCGTGTTCCTGAGTTTCATGGGATATTCTTCCGCAAAATCAATCAGGGCATAGGTTACACCCAACAATACAACGGTTTGGCCCAGGCTTTCCAGTTGCGACAAAACCGAGTGAAGCTGCGCCTTGTCGTACAGGAAAAAACCGCCCAATGGGTGTTGGCTCAATTTGATAAAATGATCAGCCATGGCCACCAAAGAAGAGTTGCCCCTTTCCAGGTAAGAAGGCAACAGGGCAAGAAAACAATACCCGGAAGGGTCTCCGTAGACCTCCCTGAAATTGTTTTCAGCGTTGGTTAAATAGGTAGAAATATCCTTGATAAAATGCCTGCTGTTGATGCTGCCGGTTGTGCCACTGCTCTCAAAAATGAATGTTTCCGCAAAATCTCCAGACTTAAGGACATGTGATTTGAAAAATGAAATGGGAAGAAATGGGATATCCCGAATGGCTTTGACCATTGTTTCTTCAACCTTCAAATGACCGAGATATGCGGCGTAGACAGGGTTTTGGATGGCTTGTCGCCTGAAAATATTCATGGCAAGGCCCGAAAAATCCTCGTTTCCCCCAAGGGTTAAATGTTCTGTAAAATGAGCCTGTCCGAATAGGTTTTTCAACTTGAATCGGTTAATTTTGAAACACAACAAAGGTACATGACAAAACAGTTCATAGCGTTACTATTCGTGCTGTTTATAATGGCTTGCGGGAAAGAGACCTTCCAGTCCAAACCTTCATTGACCATCAAAAGCATCAGTTCCTCACTCGTCGCCCCCGGTAGTGATCTTTTGATCAACATGAGACTTACCGATAAAGAAGGGGATTTTGTTGATACCATTTGGGTTAAAAAAACAACCACCCGTTGCACACAAAGCAATTTTGTTGATTCTTTTCTATACCGCATCCCTGCCGAAACACCCAGAACCAGAAATTTTGATGGCGAAGTGTTGATGACCTTTACCTACGCCATCGAACTGCAGCCCAGGTGCAACAGAAATGATACGGCGACTTTCAGCTTTTGGATGAAAGACAAAAAAGGCAACAGAAGCGACACCGCAAAAACACAGTCCATCATCATCCGCAGATGATTGGAACTACAAAAAATTGATCCATCATGGCAAAATCTACCAAAGGAAAATCCAAGAAAATACTTTCTGAAGCATCCTACAAATTTCTCAAAAAATACATCGATACCCCATCCCCTACTGGTTTTGAATCAGGAGGACAGAAACTCTGGATGGATTACATCAAGCCCCATGTGGATGAAATCTTCACAGACCCTTATGGATCTGTAGCTGGCATCATCAACCCTACTGAAAAGTTCAAAGTAGTGATTGAAGCACATGCTGATGAGATCAGTTGGTTTGTCAACTATATTTCTGATGCAGGGCTGATTTATGTAAAAAGAAATGGTGGCGTTGACCACCAGATCGCACCCGCCAAAAGGGTTTTGATCCATGGAAAAAAAGGGGCTGTAAAAGCTGTTTTTGGATGGCCCGCTATTCATACCCGCATTGGTGGCGGAGAGCGAAAAGACCCTCAGCCATCGGTTGAAAATCTCTTCCTTGACTGCGGAGCGAAAAATAAAAAAGAAGTGGAAGCCCTGGGCATTCATATAGGGGCAGTGGCCACATACGAAGAGGGCTATGACGAACTGGCTTATGATTATATCATCGGAAGGGCGCTTGACAACAGGGTTGGCGGCTTCATGATTGCAGAAGTGGCACGCTTGCTCAAAGAAAACAAAAAGAAACTCCCCTATGCGCTCTATGTTGTGAATGCAGTGCAGGAAGAAATTGGACTCCGTGGTGCTGAAATGATTGCACGGAGGATAAAGCCTGATGTTGCCATCATTACAGATGTCACCCATGATACCACCACCCCCATGATCAATAAGATCATTGAGGGAGACGTGGCTTGTGGCAAGGGACCATCACTGGCTTTCGGACCTGCCGTACACAACAAGTTGCTTTCTCTGGTGGAAGATGTTGCCGAGAAAAAAAATATCCCGGTTCAAATGAGAACGGTGAGCCGCAGCACTGGAACAGATACGGATTCATTTGCCTATGCCAACGATGGATGCCCATCAGTGTTGATTTCCATCCCATTGAGGTACATGCATACAACCGTTGAAATGATCCACAAGGATGATGTTGAACATACCATTCATCTCATGTACGAAACACTGTTGGCACTGACACCAAAAACAAAACTGAGTTATTTTTAGTCCTCTGCAGGGTTTAGTTTGAAAGAGAAGCTGATTTGATGGTGTGAAAGCGAAGACTGGTAATGTGTTCTCGCATAATAAATCCTGAGCCTTTGCAAGTGCAGGTTGAATCCATAACTGAAGCCAGTAAGCCCACTGGCAATGTTCTGTATGCGAAGCTCCCTTCTCCTCAACACATTGTATCCACCCGTCAGCACAATCTTCTCGCCCACCAATACATCAGCACCAAGCACAAGGTGACTGAAAATTTTTGTACCCAAACTGGCCTTGGTCTGGCGACCAAAGTTGGCTTCATTGAAGAGGGTATCGTTGTACAGCAAATCAAACTGGTGCATCCGTTGGCCAGTAAGGGAAAACCGAATCGGAGCTTTTTCCAACTGCTTGGTCATTCCCAACACCAGATCAAACGGAAGATCTTCCTTGCGATTGGCATACGATTTTGTTTGAACTCCCATGTTTTTGGCAGCAAAACCAAACTGGATCATGTGTTCCTCATCGTAATAATTTAAGCCCATATCCAAAGCCAGCCCCTGGCTTGCATAGGCACCATACCTTGAATTGATCAATTTTAGCGTAGACCCGTAATGCCATTTCTTGTTGTAGTTCCTGGAAATGGTAAATCCAAGCAACTGGTCGTAGGCCCGAAAAGTTCCCAGGGTATTTCCTGAAGCATCTGTCTCTGGCTGCTCTCCATACCCAAGATGGGTTATGCCCAGCGCTAATGTTGTGGCTGTTTTTTCCATGTGATAACCGCCTGCTGCGTAAAGCCCTGTAACTGTAGGAGCCAAGGAAGTAAAATTGGCAGAAACTGCCGAATGATGGCCTTTACGCAAAAGGGAAGGATTTTCACTGAGCATTCCAAGATCAGCGCTAAAATGGGAAACATTGCGTCCTCCCAAGGCCCCAGCCTGAGGGTGCAATTGAAGCCGCAAAAAGTTGAAAGCAGATGAGCCACCCAGGGTCTGTGAACCTACACCTGAAAAAACAAGTGCCAATAAACCCACCAAAGTCAGCCGAAGAACCATGACCGAAATTAATCATCGGTTTCCACAAATGAAAATCCCCCATGAAAATGGGGGAAGTTCTTTAACCCTTAAAACAACCAACATAAGAGCGTAATGCTCTTAATCGTGTATTTAACACATTTGATTTAAAAAATGTTTAGATAATTTTAAAAAACTTATACCAGGGCCAGTTCCAGCACCTGCTGCATGGTCTTGACGTAATGAAATTTCATCCCTTTGATGAATTCCGCATTGATTTCATTGACGTCTTTCTCATTTTGCCAGCAGAGGATGATCTCTTTTAGTCCTGCCCTTTTTGCGGCCAGCACCTTTTCCTTGATACCACCAACGGGCAGCACCTGACCACGCAATGTAATCTCGCCAGTCATGGCCAGGTATGGCCTAACCCTTCTGCCGGTAAAGGCAGATGCCAGGGCTGACATCATGGTAATCCCTGCACTGGGACCATCTTTGGGCACAGCACCTTCAGGTACGTGGATATGAATATTCTTCTTTTTGAAAAGCTCAGGGTCTATCCCATTTTTCTTGGCATTGGCATGCAAATAAGTGAATGCGGTGTGGGCACTTTCCTTCATCACATTGCCCAAATTTCCAGTAAGCTGAAGATCTCCTTTCCCATCACTGATGGTGGATTCAATGAAGAGGATATCCCCTCCAACATAGGTCCAGGCAAGGCCTACAGCAACACCCGGCATATTGACCGTTTTGTACAGATCATTGCTGTACCGGGGCTTTCCAAGTATTCTTGTAATATCGTTCAAGGTAAGTATAGCTTTCATTTTACCTTTGATGGCAACATCTTTTGCAAGACTTCTCATGATGCTGGCCAACTGCCGATCCAGCTCCCTTACACCGCTTTCACGGGTAAAGTTTTCAATGATATAGGTCATCACTGCAGTACTCACCTTGAGGTTGTATTCCTTCAGACCATGCAACTCTTTTTGCTTGGGCAGCAAGTGGGTCTGGGCAATCTTTTCCTTCTCCTCCACTGCGTAGCCAGAAAGATCGATGATCTCCAGCCTGTCACGCAGAGCAGGCTGAATGCTCTGAATGTCGTTGGCCGTTGCGATAAACAAAACCTTGCTGAGATCGTATTCCAGCTCAAGGTAATTATCGTAAAAACTGTTATTCTGCTCCGGATCCAGTACTTCAAGCAAAGCAGAGGAAGGATCGCCTCGGTGGTCTTTACCAACCTTATCAATCTCATCAAGGATCATCACAGGATTGGATGATTTTACTTTTCTGATGGACTGTAAAATTCTTCCTGGCATTGCGCCGATATATGTTTTACGGTGTCCCCTGATTTCGCTTTCATCGTGCAGGCCACCCAAACTGAACCTGACGTATTTTCTCCCGATCGCACTGGCAATGCTTTTTCCCAAAGATGTTTTTCCGATACCGGGAGGACCCACAAAACAAAGTATCGGGCTCTTCATGTCTCCCTTCAATTTGAGCACGGCCAAGTACTCCAAGATTCTTTCCTTGATCTTGTGCATGCCATAATGATCCTTGTCCAGCACCTTTTTGGCTTTTTTAAGGTCATAGCTGTCTTCGGTATAATCCTCCCAAGGGAGATCCAGCATGAGGTCGACATGGTTGTATACAGTAGAATAATCTGGAGTACTGGAGTGCATCCTTTCCAGCTTCTCAATTTCCTTTTGGAAAAGTTCCTTTGCAGCAGGAGTCCATTTTTTCAGCTCTGCTTTTTTCTTCATCTCCTGGATCTCTCGGTCATTTGAATCTCCACCCAGCTCCTCTTTGATGCTTTTCAATTGTTGTTGCAGAAAATAATCCCTTTGCTGCTTATCCAGTTCGGTCTTGGTCTTGGTGGTCACCTTGTTTTTCAACTCCACGAATTGCAGCTCTTTCTGCAAAAGATTCAAGAGCATTTCTGCCCGTTGGCGCACATCACTCAATTCCAGCAACTGTTGCTTTTCTGAAAGATCGCAATTCAGGTTGCTGCCTACAAAATGAATCAGGAACGAAGGATTTTCTATATTCCTTAGAATCATAGAAGCCTCAGTCGGGATATTGGGAGAGAGCTGAATGATCTGCCCCGCCAGATCTTTGATGGAAGCAACAGAAGCATCGAATGACTGATCATCCTTGATTACTTCCTCTTCAATTACGGCAACCTCACCTTTAAAATAAGGGTCTTCAGCAGTAACCTTGAGCAAGGAAAATCTTTTTTTACCCTGCAAAATAGCCGTTGTGCCCCCGTCCGGCATCTTGATGAGCTTGATGATTTTGGCCACAGTGCCAACAGTCACAAGATCTCCGATTCCCGGATCTTCAATATTGCTGTCTTTTTGGGAGAGCACTCCTACCAATTTGTCAGTCTTGTAAGACTCTGCTATGGCTTTGATGGACTTATCCCTTCCAACCGTAATTGGTATGACAACACCTGGGAAAAGGACAGTATTTCTCAGCGGTAACAAAGGCAATTCCTTTGGAATCAGCGTATCATCGGTACCATCCCCCTCATTTTCATTAAAAGGTATGATGGGCATGAAGTCTACTTCATCCTCCTGTTGCAAAAAATTCATTTTAAGTTCCATGCGCATTCTTTTAAGACAATATGACATATTACCCCACCCCAAAAATGGTTTACGGTGTTATCCAGTATATATCCCAACTTTGATGCCAACAAAAAATCCCGGTCAATGACCGGGATTCGATGAGGGATAATATGTTAAAAGGCCAGGGAAACACCCAATTGATAGGATGTGCTTTTCCATTTGTCCTGGTCGCTAAGATCATTGATATTGCTCAATCCTGCGAGATAACGGCCATAAAACTTCAACTTAAACATGTTGAATTGAACCCCGCCGACCATGGAAAGATCTCCATTTTTAAATGCATTTCCAGCATTGGCAGTGGCTGTTTGGGTTTTGTCTACCAAAATGCCAAATTGAGGACCAGCCTGAAGGGTTATCAATTTTGTGGGTCTTATGTTCAATAGAACAGGAATAGACAAATATGTCAACTCTATGCTGTTGAGAGAACCCAATGATGGCTGATAGATGGATGAAATTGTTGTGGCCCTTGTGAGGTTGGTTTGG
>CAITQQ010000154.1 GCA_903894575.1 uncultured bacterium | reverse complement strand
CATTTTTATGGGGGATAATGGATATTTTTTGGGAGACAGGGGATATGCTGACAAGTGGCTGATGTATGAACAATCCATTCGTGTCCCAATGATCATTTATGATCCGAGGCAACCGAAATCTGATCGGGGAAAAACATATGATGAAATGGTGCTCAATGTGGATGTTACCCCTACCATACTCAAACTCGCGGGCTTGGATATACCTGAGCGCTATCAAGGGGAAAGCCTTACATCCTTTTATCAGGGAAGACCAAAGAAATGGAGAAACGCCATTTTCTGTGAACACCGGTTGGAAGGCAATCCACTTTTATTGAAGACAGAATGTTACAGGGATGATACATGGAAATTTATCCGATATGAAGACCACCCAACATATTATGAATTGTACAATTTAAAAAAAGACATCAATGAGACCCATAACCTTGCTTTTGATAAAAAGTACAAGGATAGGATAGGGTTTTATGCTCAACAATGTGATTCAGCAGCGGGTAAGTTATTGTCGCAAAGGGTGAGCCCCCTTCATTAAATAACCCTGGTGTTTATTGGTCTTTATGTTAAGTCTTATAATAAAAACCATTCACGAAATACCTTTTTTGTATACGGAGTAAAACATGCTGACCGATGTATACAAGACAATTGCGATTACAATCCACCTCAGTGTATCCAAGGGCAAAGATTTTACAACAAAGGCAGCAATCAATACGGCAACAATTCCAGTTAATGCCATGCTCAGTGCTGCCTTCCGATGATAGGCGTCTGCCTTTATAAATTTAAATGAGGCTGGCGGCATCAAAAATGCACATGATCCCATCATGATGGGAAACGCTACCAAAGGGGATAAGCCTAGCAAAAAAACCATCGCCATGCATGGCGCATAGAGACCCACACCCACAGTCATCATCGCACCCAGAATACAATTTACAACTGCTGCAACAACTAATTTCCATCCATGAAGTCCAATCTCATTGCCCTGTCCTTGTATCCAATTCATTTTATTGGCAAACATGAAACCTGCTGTAACCAATAAAGCAATGCCCATGGTCAGCCTTATTTTGTTCTCGGAAAGTTTAGACACAAACCCAGCACCAAGAATTGCCCCAATAGTGGCTGTAGCAAACATAACCACCATGGTAATGGGATCAACTTCAATGATTTGTATGAATACAATTGCCTGGATCAACACGGGAATGGTGTTTGCAACATTCATTGTGCCAGGGATTAATCTGTCTGGGGTTTGCTTGGTGAACTTCAGCAAGGCAGTTTGAGGGGCAAATGCTCCAATCCCAAGAACATCAAAGAAATTGACCACAAATCCAATGAGTCCTGTTTTTGTCCAACTGGCTTCGCCCAACTGATTTTTGTGCAAACGAATATCTTTTGCAAAAAAATAGATAAACCAGAGGGAGAAAACAATTAAGGCGAACCAGATGATTGTTATCATATTTTATGTTTGATAATGCTGTTGATTATTTCATTTCAATTTCAGCAAGCAAAACCGTTCTGGGATCGAGTTTTAATGAAGTGGGGATTTTATTCAGCTTGATCGGGATGATTGATTCTTTGCTGTTTACCTGAAACTTCAACAGATCTGAACTATTTGTATCTGCATTGTAAATTTCAACCTCTATTGGAAAATCAAATATGAATCCAGAATAATGTGTTTGATTGATTTTCAGTACAACTTGTTTTGCACTGGCATCATATTCCCAATGGGCAGAAATTTTCAAATTATCGGCTTTGTATAGCCATTGATTGAAAAATGTAGTCAGGTTTTGCCCTGATATCTTTTCCATTTCTTCCTTAAAATTGGCAGTCGTGGCATTGGCATTATAGTATTTTGCATAATACGCCTGGATGCCTTTCCTGAAATTATCATGGCCTATTTTTTCTCTCAACATGTGCAAAACCCAGGCACCTTTTTGATAGGTAATCCCAGTGGTAACAGGATCTGTTTCTGCAGAGCGTTCAGCGACGATGCTGTAAGTAGAATCCTTTTTTGAAAAGTTGTATACTGATTTACGGGAATTTTTTATTGCTGCAACAAACTCTTCGTGGCCATAAGCGTGCTCTTGAAACAACATGCTGAAAAAAGTGGCAAATCCTTCGCTCAGCCAGGCATCATCCCAAGTGCTTTCGGTTACTGCATTGCCAAACCATTGGTGGGCAATTTCATGGATCACCACATTTCTTAGTCTTTTCTCATATTTACCTGTAACCAAGTTTTCTCCATAAAATATGGCAGACGATGTTTCCATTCCCCCGCCGACACTTGGTGATTGAATGTTGGCCAATTTTTCATACGCATAAGGCCCGACGTAATCAGTATAAAATTGAAGTACTTGTTTGGTTGGTTCTGCAAAATCAGTAAATCCTTTTTCTCTGTCCCTGGGATATACCCATGTTTGAATATCCTTTCCATCAAATTTTCCAACATGCTGAACTGCAAATTCAGCAACACCCAAAACGAACAACCAGCTGGAAACAGGAACAGACTGTTTCCAGTGGGTTAATTTGTTTTCCTTGTCGATCGTTGATTCTTCCAGCAAGAGACCATTGGATACTACTTTGTATTTGGATGGGGCCGTTACCTTAAACTCGCTGGTTGCCTTATCGTATGGGTGGTCAATGGCGGGCAACCAGTGCCGTGCATTGTTTGGCCAGTTTTCGTTGAAAAAACTGCGGTCCCCATATTTGGTGGGTCCAATTTTCAATCCTCCCGCAGGTACGCCGTGGTATTGAATGATAAATGTAATGGTGGAATCTTTATATACCCGACCAGATAACTGAATTATCAGTGCATCATTTTTGTGGCTAAAACTGGCCTTGGTATTGTTGTAACTCACAGACTCCACGACCATGCCTTTCTGCAGATATTTTCCATTTGTATTGATCAAATCAAGCCTGATTTGTTTAACATCATTTGTTTTGAACAACACTGAAATACTGGCCTTGCCAAATATTTCATCAGTATTGTCCGACAACTTCAATTCAAACAGATAATGTAAAACATCAATTGAATAATTACGGGGATAATTATCTGCACGGCAAAAAATAGCAAGAACAGATAAAATCGTTGTTAGCGCAAAATATTTGTATTTCATTATTGTATGGTTATTTTTTTCAAATAATGTCCTTTGGCATCTACTTGTGGAGCACCATTGCTGGTTACGACAATTCCTTCCTTGCCAATCATTGTTCTGGTGGGTTTGTCTGCCGGGCCAATATCAAGTGGCAATGGCATGAAGAAATTATTCAGTGTAATCTGATACTTTTGATACCCAACTTCTTTCACTGAAATATCGAGCACATCATTGGTGTATACGTAGAAATTGAAAAAAGGCTTTAAATCTTGCTTCGATGCCGTGCAGAACAATTCTTCTACATCTTTTGTGGTAACAAAATTGTCATACGTATACTTGGGATCTGTTGCGAGTTTTTTCAAGGTGGGCAAAAATATTTCATCACCCAGCACATACCTTAAGCTGTGCATGAAAAATGAGCCTTTTGCATAAATATCCCTGCCAGCATATGCTTCATCTTCTGATAATTCCTCACCACCCACCATTGGTTTTTTGTTTCTGGTAGATCTTTTGTGTCGACTGATGATTTCATCATAGGCTTCCTGACCGCCCAGTTCATAGTGGATCAATGCTTCAGCATAGGTTGTAATGCCTTCCTGAATCCACATGTGTGCCCAGTCTTTGTTGGTCACTTTGTTTGCAAACCACTCGTGTCCGTATTCATGGTATAGATTGGCCGAATAGTCATGTACTCCAATTTTTGTATAATTAAATTTATTTTGAAACGTGATCATCGTTTGGTGCTCCATTCCAGAATTGGGTACTGCAGCAATGCCTATCTTTTCTTTTGCCCATGGATATTCCCCAAAGTATTTCTCGAGTATTTTGGTATCTCTTGCTTTGAGTTCAATTATTTTAGGTGCAAAACTGCTGTCTTCTTCCAATACATAAAATTGAATAGGAACAATGGTTCCATCGATGGTGGTATAGTCCTTGCTCACGACGGTATACTTACCAATGTTGAACACCGTACAGTAATTGCTGATGGTATAATTGGTTTTCCAGTGGTAGGTTTTCTTGTTTTTCTTTTTCAGTACTTCTTTTAAAAGACCAGGACCTGCAACCACTAAATTTTCTGGCACAGTGATGAACATATCAACACCCTCGTTTGGTTCGTCGCTGGGATGGTCTTTGCAAGGAAAATAAACCCTTCCCCCTTCTTTCTGGCAATTGATCGCTACCCAATCATTTCCACTCCTGTCTTTGGTGAAGGTGAAACCACCTGTCCATGGGGGCTTTACTGCAATAGGAGGTTCTCCGCCATATGATACCCTGACAATATGCCTGCCCTTTGGAAAAGACTTGTCACTGGTAATGTAAATCTTGTCATTCTTGTGTTCAAATTTTACTGGCTTATTGTTCACGCTCACCTTGTTTACCGTAAACAAATGAACCAGGTCCAACAAAATGGTATCTGCAGATGCTGATAAAATCACATCAACATCCACATAGCCTTGAATTGTTTTTTTCTCAATATCAACATCCAGCGCAATGGTATAATGCCTGATGTCCATGTTGGCTTGCAATGGATTCAGCTTTCCTCCTGAAGACAGGTAACTGATGTCCCTGTTTTGGGCATTCATCTGGGTCGACATGACCAATATGCTTACCATCAAGAAAAGTGTAGGTCTTAGATTTCTGTTTAAAAAATTTCCCATAATTAAAGTTTTATTTGGCTTTTATTTTTTCAGGCAATTGGTCTCAAATGTGATGCTTTTATCAATTGGTTTTTATGTATTTTGATGCATTGTTTTTTCCGCCGGTTGTTCCAACTGTTTTAGGATCAATAGAAAACAATCCAGGATACCTTCTCTTGATTATTTCCTTTTCTTCTGATTTCAGCTGCTCAAGTTCAATGGGTTTGTCTTGCGGCCGGATTCCTTTTTGATTGAGACGGTTAAACAGGCTCCAGTTGCGGGTACTTTTGCCGGGGGCTGGATCTTCGGGTTCCCTTGCCTTGAGATCATATCTTGTAAAATCAATCAGCTTTTCTGGGGTATTGGCCTGCCAGTTTCTTAAGGTTGCCATCCTGAAACCTTTGTTCATGAACCACTTGATTTCCATTTCAGCTTCTGATCCGCAAATGCCCGATCCACGCTGAACAAATTGATAATTGATGCTGTCGTTGTTTTTGTAATGCGCTCGCCAAAGCATTCCATATTCCCCTTGGGTAATGAATTTTGCGTCTGGCCACCTGCGTCGCGTTTCCTTCAGCCAGATTTCCAGACCATCCAATCCATTTCTTCCACTATAGCCATATATTTTATACGCATCAACAAGGCTCATTTCCCAAATGCAGGTTACCCATGCAAATTTGTTGAGTGCAAATCCAGTGTCAAAATGAGCTGCGGTGGTAGACAACATTTCTTTTGTTCCAATATCGGTTCCCTGACGCAGAATTGTCTCAATCGGACCCACGCCCTGCCTGCTGCCGCAACGGATGCCATTGATAAACCTGGGTGCTGAATACCTGGCATTCAGGAAATCAACAGTCCAGCCATCGAGGTTTACACAATCAATCATGTCTGCTTTTCCCTGGGCTGGCTTGCAAAAATGTTCACGTGATGGGTAATAAGGATAGGAAATCGATCCCTCACCATCACCATTGTCCACAGCATACTGACTCCATATATTCCCTTGGCAGACATGAATACCTTCTTTTTCTGCCAGGTACTTCAGGTTGTCGGCAGCCAGAAAACCAGCAACGACACTTTTGGGACGGTATCCACCACCCACCATTGCTGAAACCATTTGCAACCCTTCATGCAGATCACGGTTAATTTGCTCACGGGAGTTGTACATGTTGGCAAAATATCCACCTGGTAAAAATGTAATCTCATCACCAAATTTTTTATGGTAGGAGACAACCAGTTTTTTTAACTCCACATAATTCGGTCGCTGATCTTTTAGTGCAAGCCAACTGAAAGACCATGTAATCCGCGCACCTGGCCAAGCGTTTTCTATGGTTTCCCTGAATTTTCTGGCTCCTTCTGGCGTGTGAATACTTGATTCGTCTGTGCCATGAAATGCATCGCGCGAAGTTTCAATCTGGTTCACCCTCACTACTGTGCTGAACGTAAAAAATCGGTTTCCCAACAATGTAAGTCCTTCCTGAGCAGAAATATTCAACTGCAGCAATGCAAACTGCATCAAAATCAAAACAGCAATGCGTGTATTGAATCTTTTCATCTTTTAAATTTATTCATAATCAGATACTATAATATGCTTGGGTTTGATTTATATTCATGCGCGTCTGAATCGTTTTCAGTAAGTTGATCTGCCTAACGTTTAAATCCTGTCACTGGATCAACTGAGAGGGCCTTTGGTAATTCTTTTCTTGGAATTTTCTGATCCCGCATGGCTGTATTGTATACAAATGCTGCCACAATCGTGGCCGACTGTTTGAGATCATCTGGCATCAGATGATCGTAGCTGTCCATGTTGCTGTGTTGTGTAACCAATCGATCCTGAATAAACTGGAATCCTGGTAATCCAATTGTATTGAAAGATATGTGATCAGTACTTCCCGTATTTTGAATGGTAACGGTTTTGGCCCTGAGGTCATTGAAAGGCGCAAACCATTGTTGGAAGATATTTCGGGCTGCTTCATTTCCCTGGAGATGTATTCCCAGCACTTTACCTGTACCGTAATCCAAATTGTAGTATGCTGAAAGTTTATCATGTGCCGGCAATAGTTTCATGGTTTCCGCATCGCCAAATGTTTTCTTTACATAACCCCTTGATCCCAATAATCCTTGTTCTTCTCCGCTCCAAAGCGCTATGCGTATTGTTCTTCTCGGTTGTACTCCTATTGCTTTTAGTATCCTGATGGCTTCCATCATTACGCAGACACCTGCTGCATTATCAGTAGCGCCAGTAGCTGCAGGCCATGAATCAAGGTGAGCGCCAAGCATCACTACTTCCTCTTTCAGGTCTTTATCAATACCGGGTATTTCAGCGATTACATTGTATCCTTGTGTATCATTGGTTTGGAATTTTGTTTTCACATCCACATCCATTTTGACAGGAATTTTGTTTCTCAACAAACGGATGATGGTGTTATAATCTTCCAGACCAATCGCGATGTCCAGAAAATTATCCGGATCGGTTATTTTGTAGGGGCCACCTTGCAGAACAAAAACAGTTCCGCTATGGTTATCGGGAGATGAACTGAGTATGGCTGTGGCGCCTTCTTTCACAGCCATTTTTTTAAGTGCATTCAGCACACCTCTTGGCATAACATTTTGTGTTTTGTTTCTTTCAGCTCTCCTTCTTAATGCAGCAGTATCCTCACTTTCAACGACTTCACCTAATTTTTTCAGGTCCTCATCACTCCGGCGAAGAATTGCTGGCCTGTTGCTGTGGTCATATGTCATCAGGTCATCAAAAATCAATATGTTGCCTTTAAGTTTATTGCGATACGCTTCAAGTTCAACAGAATCTTTGGCTGAGATCAGGATCACTTCTCCTTTTTGCAGACCGTTGGTGCCTGAAGTCCAGGTTTTTGGATAAGCAATGAGTGACCTGTACCAGGGAGATGACATCGCCACATACGATTTTTCCAATTCCCACCCTTTTCCAAATTCACCCCATGGGTCCAATCTGGAGTTTACCAATCCCCATTGGGTCAATTGGTTCTTGGCATAGTTGGCGGCTCTCATAAATCCTGGGGAATTGGTGACCCTTGGTCCACTTGCGTCAGTGATCTGAAATGCAATATCCATGACTTTTGAATTCACCAACCCTTCGGTTCTGATTTTTGCCATTACTGCCTGGTCAATATTTTCTACCTGTCCAAGTACTAGGATAGGAAATGCAAAAAATAGGGATATGGAAAAAAGCCTGATCAATTTCACTGGAGTATATTTTTAATGATTGTAATGATTGATGTTATTTTTTTAGGTTATTCATCGTTGCCTGGGGAGAAGGCACATATCCTTTTTCCATGATATCCATAAAGCCCAACAGTGCACCCCAATGATAAAATGCATCACTCCATGTGTTGGCCTCTCCACCAAGTCCGGTTTCGGCATGATAATTTTCACATACATGCCGATCACTCAACCAGGTTTTTAATAGCAAGGATTTTGATTTTTCAACCATATCTTTTTTGGCCTCTGGTATATTGTAGTTTCTCATGCCAAGGTAAACCAAGAAGTTCAATGGTGCCCAGATCCTCCCTCTCCAGTAGTGGTTGTCCTTGAATGCCTTGTCATTGCGCGCAACAGAAGGCAAGATGTATTCTCCCCAGAATTCATTGGGATTGTAAAAATGTTCCTTCATCATCCTGGAGGCTTTTTCCAGACTGGGAACTTTTGTCAGCAATGGGTAGAATAAAGTAGGCGTTAACCGGTAACTGAATTTTCCAGTTACCAAGTCTTTGTTCAAGTATAGTCCAAACTGATCATCCCAAAGAGTCTCCAGTTTTTTGGAATACTTCCCTGCTCTTTCTGTTAATTCTTTTGCATCATCCGCATGTCCCAAAATGGCTGCTATCTCAGACAGGCTCTTGCAATCGGCAATATAAAGGCTCATCAATCCCACATCAGCCATGAGCATCCGATGGTTTACGCTGTCAAAACTTGCATCGTCCCACATGGGAGAATTGTCCATTCCGGATTCCCATTTGGCTGCCTTCATTTTTCCGGATTCAGTGGCTGAACGAGATTTGGTATTGCCGTAATCATAAGGATCTGTGCCATGCACCAGGTAACCGTCTATATCCCTGTTGGCCGCCCGCCAGCGGTTCCAGCTGAGCAACTCATTGTATACTTCCTGTAAAAACCATTTCTCCTTGTATTTTCTGTAAATCTCTCTCACCACAATGGATCCAACCTGGGGCTCAGTCCGGTCCTCACTCTTGTGCCCATACTGCGAGTTATTGGGAACAAATCCTCTGTCTGTAATCTCCTTGGTAATAGCGATTGCATTGGCATAAGCCAGCTCCTTGTTGTCAAGTGATAACATATAGGCTGCGAAATAAGTATCCCAACCGAACAATACCCAGTCGTTTGAAAATGTGCGGCTAACCGGATTGATTATTCTGCTGTTGTTGGGATCATAAATGGTGGTCCATGCAAGCACTGTTTGCATGGCATTATATGCTTCCGGTGATTTGGCAACCTTCAATCGCTCAGTTTCGAATTTTTGTTTTGCATTTTGGATGGTTTTTGCAACAAGTTCCACTGACTTTGATGTGCCCGTTGAAATCACGATTGCTTTATCCAATGGTATGTGGATGGCATTGGAAGAAATTATTTTGTTGCTCCCATTGACATAGACTTTGATATTATTTGTCGGAGTCTGTCCGACAATCATGTGCTGATCAATCTTTACTTCGCCTTTCCTGGTCCATAGCATCTTGGGTGTAATCATCAATGAATCGCCTGCTGATGCTTTCAATGGGCTTAGCAGTATATACAATTCATTGTCCACCGAGGCACTTTGCACCCGTAACCGGACATTGTGCCATTCTACTTCAAGTTCCGTGTAAGTACCATCATAGGCATGTGGCCCGGCAATGACCTGCTCTTTGCTGTCATAATGATCCCTGCCAATCAAGGTTTCCTCCAGGATTTTACCCTGCTGGTCTTTTATCGCAAGATTGATGGCAAAGCTTTCAGGCAACAATACATGAGACAATACACTGCGGGTATTCCAGGTATTCCACCCATGCATAAGCCTGTTGCTCATTTCTATTGCCTCTTTTCCACTGGGTTTCTTTGCGGTCAATTGATTTTGTGCTACTGTGCAGTCAGAGAAAATCAACAACAGTGATATGGGGAAGAACAGAAATGTATAATGCTTTTTATTCATCTGTATTTTTTAAAACGTTGATTCAATATTGCGGCTGAACGAGTTGGTATGCAGCATCATAAAATCCTAAATGACGAATCCTCCACTCCACTGGCTCATGAAATACAGAATGAGGAAGTTTCATCTCCCATGTCCCCAGTTTTTTTAACATCGATTTGGTTTTGTCGGGATATAAAAGTGAAACATCATGTTGTTCAGCTATGTCCTCTGAAAGATGATATAGCATTGGTAACCTGTCCGGCAATCGTATCAATTTCCAATCTCCTTCCCGCATGGCAATACTTGCAGTATAACGCCATTCCATTGATTGATGCGGAGCCTTTTTCTCCTGTCCTGTCAGATACGGTAAAATATCAACACCTGTGTAATGATCTTTTTCCGAAACCAGACCGCCGGCAGCTTCAATGAAAGTAGGACAAATATCAAGTGCAGAAACAGGGGCGATGAACTTTTTCCCTCCGGTTACCCTCGCTGGCCATTTTAAAAAGAATGGCACCCTGATTCCACCCTCCAACAATGTGGTTTTTTGGCCCCGAAGCGGCGCATTGATTGAACCATTGGAAATTGAATTTGCGGGTCCGCCGTTATCGCTTATGAAAACCACCAGGGTATTGCGCTCCAGGCCTTGTTCCTGTAGTGTTTTCATTATTTTACCAATGTTTTGATCCAGTCGGTAGACCATCGCACAATAGGTTTGCCTTAGTTTGTCTTTCACATGACTGAATCTTTTCAGGTCCTCATCGGTTGCCTGCAAGGGCGCATGGGGCGCGTTAAAAGCAGCGTATAGAAAGAAGGGATGATTTTTGTGCCGCTTGATAAAATCCATGCTTTCATTTCCAATATCATCTGTCATATAAGTAAGCAAGTCAGGCTTTTTGTAATTGCATTGGATGGCAGATTCCATGCCAGTTCCATTTTGTTTTGCAGTAACATAATCATGCCCTCCATCCAAAAATCCCCAGAACTCATCAAATCCCCTTTTGATTGGATTAAAATGCGGCGCTGCACCAAGATGCCATTTACCAATCAGCCCTGTGGCATAACCAAGCGACTTGAGTTTATTGGCAAGGGTTGATTCGGACAGGGGAAGCCCCAGGTAGTTTGCATCAAATCCAGGTTGATTGCCGGCAAGGTTATCGTTGAACCCAAAACCAGCCTGGTGTTTGCCGGTAAGCATACCTGCCCGCGAAGGAGCACATACAGAAGAAGAGGCATATCCATTTGTAAAAATCACTCCTTCTCTGGCAAGTTGATCAATGTTCGGGGTTGGAATTTGTTTGCTGCCCTGGATTCCCAGATCACCATATCCCAGATCATCTGCAACAATTAAAACAAGGTTCGGCAATGCTGCATTTTTGGTCCCTGACAAATTCTTGTTTTCTATTTTCTGCGTTTGACCATATGCGTTGGCAAACAAAAAGGTGATCAGGATAATCGCTGCGCAAAAGCTCTTGTACTGTAGCGCTGTAGCCAATTTCATTGGTTTATGCTGTATTCCAACTGTTATATCTACTGCATTGTATATTGTCATCTTTGTCGTTCTACTTTGTATCCATCAACAGATCTGGCAATCTCAGCCAATAATTTTTTTCCTTCATTGATAACATCTGCAGCAGATCGCTTGTCAAGTGTTTTGGTGTTGATGCTGCCCATGAAATTATTCAATTCTTCTCTGGCGGCAGCGGCTTTCCTTGATGGATCTTCTGCCAGTTCTTTGCGCAATATTCTTATTTTCTCATAGTCCTGAATGCCTTCCCTGAGTCTTTCAAACCGTACTGAACTTTGGGCGTTTGGGTAAACAAAATAAGTATCTCCACTTGGCCACCGGGTGAACCTGGAATCCAGCAAAGGGTTTTCAGGCCAGCTGTTATAGGCCCATCTCAAGAATCCATCGAACCCCATGGCCGAGGCAAACCAGCCCTCATAGCAGGATTCAGCAGGAGGCGAAAATGTGAAATTATTGGGCTTTGGTATTCCGCAGGCCACATAATAGGTTGTTTTTAAGCCAGCGCGTCTTCTGGCATCAAGAACATCCCCGGCAAGTGTATCAACATGTCTCCAGTTAGAACTGAAATCATAAATGGCCGGGTTGATTTTGCCATAATAGAAGCCAGCCATAGAAATTTTCAATTCAGGTGCTGCCTCCTTCAAAAAAACGAACATTTTTTCCATTTCTTCTTCTTCCCGTTCATCAAGCGCAATGGCCGTTTTATTCAACCAACCCTTGGCCTTCAGATGGCCTTTGAAATCATGCAAGAAGCTTCTCCACATGTCCTCATATGCCTTTGTTCCTGGTATTGATTCAATGGTGATGGTTTTGGAAGACTTTTCATCAAACCACGAAAATTTATTGCCAACGGGAACCATTGAATAGCAATTGATTTGTTCTTTTATCCCTGATTCCATAGCAAGGTTGACATAGAGATCAAATACTGAATAGTCATAGGTCCAGGTGCCATCCGCTTTTTTGATCCACTTGATCATGGACCCATATGGATCAAATGTCTGACCCGCCCAAGGGTCCTCAATCAGTGTTGTGGTGATGCATTTCTGTCCTGCCTGGGCAAGCATGGTCAGTAAAGGTTTCAATAGGTTGATGTGTTCCGCTGACCATAATTTTACCCGGTTGAACCTTGCAACAGCGTAGGGATTCTGCCAAAGGTCAAGATGAAAGGACCATGCTGAAGGTGCTGGGAGAGACTTGTTCATCACTTCCAATGTAATTGCATGGTTTACCGTGCCGGACGTCGATTCAACTGAAATGTTTCCCTCGTAAACCCCCGGGGGCGCCTGTGGTGGTATGTCAACAGCAATCCATACAGGTTTTGTCTCTTGGGCATTAATGCCAAACTTGTTGGCTTTTTTGAGCAGGTCAGGACTTATCTGTGATGGAGATTTATCTAAATCCCTGGTGCCGCATCCACCAGCAAATTCATTGCTCAAAACATAATTGACGATGGATATGGAGGTGATTCCCTTATCGAGTTGATGATTACTGTTGCGAAACGGACTTGCCCTGACAATGACCTCATCTATTTTTTCAGCAGACCAAACAAGCAAGAGGCAATTGATTCTTTCTCCTTTCCAGCCCTGAAGATTGACGGAAGCAGAAATTTTTCCCGATGGAGGAAGACTTTTTGCGTAGGCAATATCAGTGGATCCAAACCCAGTCTGAACGCCAGGTTTGATGGTTTTCCAGGCCGAGATCTCATCTGCAGCAGGGTTGACAGGGTCAGGTTGAGGATCCCAATCCTTGATTAAATTAAAAGAGATACAGCAAACTGAAATGACAACAAACAGGCCTATGGTATTTTTTTTCAATCGTGCTGCTTTCCTGTTTTTCATACCTGTTTTTGCATTGCTGATTCATTCAATAAATTTATCAACTCGGTTCAAGGGGAAACACAATTCTTGAATGTATTGCTTGTTGCGTATAAATCCAATTGAACTGATAAAATCAGGTTAAAACTGGAGAAGAATTGTTTACTCCAACTCTAAAATTTATTGGCTAAACTTACAGTCAGAAATTTGCAGCAATGACTACACCTAAAGTTATCTTGATTGTATTGTTCGTTTTATCTTTTGGTTCCTTGTATTCACAGGTTCGCCCGCACCATATTTTTGATAACAATATGGTTTTGCAGCGCGACCAGCCTGTCAAAATTTGGGGATGGGCCAATCCATCTGAGCGCGTTAAAATTGAATTTGGAGGACAGGTTAAATCGACTCAGGCCAATCAGCAAGGGGAGTGGTTTACCCATCTTGATCCCATGAAAGCAAATACCCAACCCCAGGACATGAAAGTTTCCGGAAAGGTTGATGCGGTAATATTTTCCAACGTATTGGTTGGTGATATATGGGTGCTTGGAGGTCAGAGCAACATGGAGATGGATTTATCCAGGATCTTTCATGGCGATGCAGAAGTTTTATCGGCCAATTTCCCCAACATTCGCCTCATGACCATTCCCAGTTCTGCAGGTCATTTGCCAAAGAAGGATTTTGAAAGAATCAATGAATACGATAGCTGGAACGACAGGTACGATAAAAAAGGATACTGGTTTGCTTGCTCTCCTTCAACAGTTGCAACATTCTCTGGATTGGGCTATATATTCGGGAGAAGAATACATTTGGCCAGCCAGATACCCATTGGTTTGATTGATGCATCATTGGGAGGAACTACGGTCGAAGCCTGGCTCAGCCCCACGACACTGAACAAGATGCCTGAGAACAAAGCCTTGGTAAAGCAATGGAATGACAAGGAGGCTGCATATGATCCGGTTGAAGACCTTAAAACAAAAATCACCAATTGGGAGAAAAGAAGCCTTGTCCTGAAAAGCCAGGGATTGGAACCTGCTCCAAAGCCGGTGGAGCCCTCGGTAAGGCCTTCGCTTGACAGGAATTTTCCCGGATCATCCTATACGGGAATGGTGGCCATCATTGGTGGGCTCACGGTAAAAGGAGTACTGTTTCATCAGGGCTATAACAATGCGCTGGGAGATTCCCGTCCAGCATTGTATGCATTAAATTACAAGGCATTGATCAATGACTGGAGGGCCTTGTTCAACAACAAAAATTTACCCTTCGGAGTCATGGAATTGAGTGCCGGGGGAGAACCACAAACGTTGGATAATTATGAATTGAGAATGTTGGATCCTGCACCATACATTCGTGAAGGACAGTTCAATGCCTATCGGGATTTACCCAATACAGGTTATGCTGCTGCATACGACCAACAAGTAAACTGGTACCATCCACAAAAAAAAGCGGAAGTTGGCGAGCGGATGGCCCGCTGGGCATTGTCGACCCAGTATGGTTTTGATCTTGGATGGGAGCCGGTAGTCTACAAGAACATCGAAAGGCTCAAGGACCGAATCATTGTAAACTTTAGCAAGGAGGTGAAATCCTCTGATGACAGGCCTTTGGAAGGCTTTTCAATCGCAGGGCCTGATCAACATTTTTATCCCGCAAAGGCTGAATATGTGAAACTGGTGAACGAGAAGGGGCAAAAAGTCAATGATAAAAAAAGGGTTGTTGTATGGAATGATCTTGTTGTTGATCCAGTAGAACTGCGTTACGCCTGGGCCCGCAATCCATTGGGCAACCTTGTCAACGACGCAGATAGAATTATTCCAGTACCTCTTTTCAGAACTGACCAATGGGAGTATCCGGATGCACCCTACCTGCCTGAGGAAGTGGAAGCATTTAGGCAAAAGCAGAAACTGTTGCAGCGCAAGGCAGAAGAACTGGCACAACTCAGGATCATTCAAGAAGCAGAAAAATTGTTGAAAGAAAAGAAAAAATGACAACGCTGTAAACAGGCCTTAAAAAATAAAACCCCCACAATAAAAATGGAACGAATAACATTGCCTGCATCTTTATCCAAACGTATCATCTTCATGCAGTTGAAATGCATAATCGTGAATGTTTTTTTCATGTTGATGGCCATACTTTCTGCCGCGCAGGATTCCTTACGCATGCCGTTGAGAAAAGGAAATATTGGCGGTTATATGATCACACGCCTGGAGAAAGTTGATCAATCATTTAATGCAGGCTACTCCATGTATGCAGCCGCATGGCCTTTGGTGAAGGAATATCCGGGACGCAGTTTTCAATCAGGCTTGTTCGGAACCTGGATGCATCCTGAACATGACGGCCCCCTGCCAGTGGAAAAATTATATACTGATATTGAAGGAGGACTTGGATGGTGGCGAGATACAGAGTTTGCAACCGCAACACCCAAATTTATCATGGGTGGTGTGCAATTGAATTTTGCAGGATGGGCCAATGGGCCTGGTGCCGGTAGGGGAAGGGACTGGACTAAATCTAAAGGTAAATACGGTGTTGCACAACTGAGTCCATGGTTGTTGTGGCCTCCAGACGGGCTCAATCTTCGGCAGGGTACCTGCGGTGAATGGTTTGGAAGTGGCTATCTGCCTTTGCCGCTCACTGAACCCCAATTGACTACCGCGGGTAAAGACGTTCCCACCGGCAATCAGTGTTGGACCTTGTTTCTCAATACTGGAAATTTCAAAGGACCGGTCGCATTCTTTACACCCTATTTCTGGAGCGAGGCCTCAGTGGAGAATCCACTCCTGAGTGGATTGTTTCCGGATACGCGCCCATCAAAGGCCAACAAACCTTTTCAAATGGAAACGCAACACATTCATTCCTATGAAGCCACAGATACCAAAGGGCAGACATTTGCGCGGATGGCTCCGACGCAATACCCTGTTGGGACTGATGGCAATTCTGAATTGCTGCATCGTTTGATGGTCTATAACAAGGACGCATTGTGGGATGATGTAGAAGCATGGTTCAAAGGCGGCAAGCCTGCCAGTGGCATGATTGATACTAGCGAAGCCCATATGCAAAAGTTTGAGAAAGGTGTCAGGTCAAACTGGAAAATTTATGGTAATCATATTCCAAAAGAAAAACGCGCCTTGACGAATATTACTTCTTATATGGATGCAAATGTTACTGATGCTGCTACTTTAAAAGTACGCTGGCAAGGTGAATTGATCAGTAGAAGAAAAACAGGAAACGGGGCTGTCGTAACACTTCCTGAATATTATAAATTGCTTAAATCAGGTAACGATACAATCGGTACCTGGGTTGCAGTGGCAGCTAAGGAAGTGCCAGCTGAAACTGGTCTTCACGGGGTGAGTTTTGGCAGGGCTGAAGACGACAGAACTTCGCTTGTCTATACTACGCCGAAAGAGGATACCAGTTGTTGGAAAACACCTGGTCCTGCAGCAGGGCCCTTCAAAGTGAAATTGGGAGACGGCAGTACGGTGACCTATTATTGGTATCGGTTCGCTGACCAGCCTGCATTGCTCAATGCCAGTCTCAGCAGCAAGGAGCGTGAAGAAATGCAGCGACGCGCTGAATTGCTGCACAGGTTTTGGACAAAAGAACGCGAATACCTTCCACCACCAATGTCTGGAAAGCTTGCCTATCTGGATCCTGCATTGATCGTCAAACCTCCCAAAGGAATGGAGATAGGATATGTGCCAATTGTTACACAACAAGGGTTGGAAAAATAACCATGAATAAAATTTGTATACTGGTTGGCCTTGTAGTACTTATTTTTATTCGTACAGTCGGCTTGTCTCAATCGGCAGTAAGTGTCTTCACCACTGGGGGTCATACTGTTTATCATTTGCGTCCTGCCTTTTTTGGGCAAGGTAAAGACAGGGTGATCATCAGCGCCACCTATGATGGCAGTGTACTTTGTCATACGCCTGAAGGAAAGTTGCATTGGAAAACACAGACCGGGGGAAATTTTCCTTTTGATCTTTGTGTGGCGGATGTCAATGGAGATGGGAGGGATGAGGTCTTGGTGGCCTCTGGTGATGGCGTTCTTTATGCCATTGACTCCAATGGCAAACACCTTTGGTCGTTTAAAAAGGAATTCCCTTTGTATCAGGTTTGTGCTGCCAAACAACCTGATGGTAGTTCCATCATTCTGACAGGCGGTGTTGAACAAGTGCTTTATGCTTTGTCTCCAACCGGACAACTGCGCGGACAACTTTCAGTAGGCAGCTTTATTCGCCACTTGCGTGCTGGGGATATTCTGGGAGATGGTCGTGAATATGTTGCCATGGCCACGACCACTGGCGCATTGGCAGGCACACTGGGATTATCGCTATTGGACCCGGCACAGTTAAAATTTTTATGGACCCGAAACAATGTTGGGGAATATTTGCCCAATTCAGGACGTAGATTTTTCAGTATGGCCATGATGGACCTTGATCATGATGGCAAACAGGAAATCGCTCTCAGTGGTAGTTGGGGTGAGAAAGGAAAGATTTATGCTTACGATGGTGAAGGCAACCAGCGCTTTGCAACATCTGACCCACGCATTCCCGATGTCCCTTACAGGATGAATATATTGGTGCCAGTTCATTTGCCCCAGGATGAATATATCATTGGACAGTTCGGCAATATCCTGATTGTTTACAACTTGGATGGTTCATGCCGCGAAGTGGTGACTGGACAATTCTCTTATGCAAATGCCAGCTTCGATCCAATCACCCGAATTCTTTATTGTGGCAGCGAGGTTTCAGGTGGTGATGAAGTGGTGGCCATTCACCTAGACAAACCCGGTTGGCAGAAGGATTTTGCAGCAGCCAAGCCCGTGGGGAAATTGGCAAAAGTAATTGCTAACATGCAAACCCTCAAGTCTCAGGTTGCCAGTTTTAAAGCCCCTGCCTATCAGCCCGCTGCACGGAAAGTCGACATATTGCTCATGGATGAATATCATTATCGGACACCTGAAGCATTGCGTCGGGCTGAATACACCGGGCCTAACCTGCGGTACATATCACACCTAACATTGGGCCAGAAACCCGATTCAGGTGCACTTTGGTGCAGAGACCGCTCTGCATTTTCAAATTATGACCTGACAGCAGATGAATTGGTGGCGCAGGTAAAAAAATGGGAGTCCAGCGGCTTAGATTTCATCCTACAGGCCAGCCATACCACCGCGATGCACATGTCGCCCTCCACCTTTGAGCGTGTCCTCAAAGCAGCACCCAAACATTTGTGGGGTTTTGAACTCTCCGAGCCGGGAGAGCAACTCAACGCGCATGAGCGTGAGATTGTAGAAAAAATTATCGTGCCTTTGGCAGAACAGTGCAAGCTCAATGGCCAGAAAAAAATCCTTCTGCGCACAAAGAATATTTTTTGGAATGGCAATATTTACATGCCTTTCTGGCAAAATGTACTGATGGATCCCCGCTTCAAAGACATCATTGTCCCATGCCTGGAGGAAACCAATAGCCGAAGCCAGGACCTGAGCCTGTCAGGACGTTTAGGGCTTTGGCAGACCGGTGTTTTCGAGCGCTGGGCTTGCAGGGCAGAAACCGACAACGCCTGTTTTGGACGCATGTTTGAATGGTCTTCCCAGCAGTTGTTTTCACATCACCTGCGCAACATGGTATCCAGTGCTGCCCAAGGCTCGGATGTTTATTTCAATGGTATCCATCAGGGTCCATTTTCTGCATCTCTTGAAACCCAACTTTTCCCTTTTTATGATATGCTGGAAAAAGGGATTGTATTCATTCCCAAAAGGACTGAGCTGGCCAGCCTTTCTGGAGTAGCCATTGGCATGCGATCACCTCCAGCTGAGGCCTTTTTGAAACATGGAACCAATGGGGCCCGCGTCATCCATCCCATAGGGCAGCCCCCATTGGTATTTGATCACCTCGATTGGTACTGGGGCGGGGCTCCACTGATAGAACATGACTTTTCTCGATATGCTTTTGGCGTGAAACGACGCATGTTTAACTTCCTCCCAACAACTCCTTACGGAATGGTGACCATGGTCCCTGATGCGGCACTCCCCGGACTCAGCAGCCCCTATAAAAATAAAATTTCAACCGATGGGGCGTTTTTCTATGACAAAAAGGGCAAGGCATATGGACCTGTGGAATATCGCCCTGTTGTGGAAGCTGCATTGCGCGAAGCCTCCGCCAACCTGCCGGTGATCGTGAAAGGCGAAGCCAACTGGTCTGCAGCTTGGCTGGATGCCAAACATTTGCGCATCACACTCATCGATCCCGGATACGTTGATCCAGCAGACCGTGATGTTGAAATTGTATTGCAAAAAGAGGGGTGGACGCGTTGCAGAGATATCCTAAAGAATGAGGATATTCCCATTCGCCATCGCAGCATCCGCCTGCAAATTCCAATGGGCACATTGCGCATTGTTGATTTGATACAATAAACAACGCGGTCGTCTACTTCCCCAATTGGTAGATTGTATTTTGAATCTTTCCTGTTATGGGTTGTCCGTTCTTGCCAGTGAGTTGATAATTGATTTCCATTACCCATGTTGGTTGTATGCCAGGAATGGTGAGGAACAATTCTTTTCTGTCAGCACTCATTTCAACCTTGGTTACAGGAAGCGATTTGGTATTGAAATGATCTGATCCATATTTTCTGGATCGCTTCAAATCCCATGTTTGTACCTGAAAGGCGGAAACATTTTTTACATCCCGAAGGTTGAGTTCATGTGAGAACTTCAATCGAATGCCTTCCTGTTTCACATTGAGGCCTATAGGAATGGTTGATTTCTCTCCCATATACCTGATCCGGTAAAACCCACCCAGTTCGGGTTGGCTGGATCCCCATGCAGACAAGCCACAGGCATAGAGCTGACCATCAGCAGGGTTGAATCTTCCGCGCATAACACCGGTAGAAAAATTCGGAATCGGCAATTCAAAAAGCCCCCCCTGGATCTGGTTGCCAATTTTTTCATGAGGAACAATAAAAACTTTCCCATATCCGTATGAAAAACTCAGAAGACTCCCATTCAGTGGCCCCCATTTTTTACTATCTACCCAAAGCAATTCTGATGGCGATCGGTCAATATCTCTTTCAACCCATACCAATGGTTGTTCCATGCCCTTATCTGAACTATCTTTTGAGGGATTGTATCCAAACATGTTACCATAAAATTTATTTTCTGCTGTAACCCAGTTGATCCTGTTCATCGGGTTCCAGTGGCCCTCCTGATCGGTTACAAGAAAAGAACCATCAGGGTTGATGCAGACCCCATTGGCGGCACGAAAACCATTTGCGATTATACTGGTTGTTTGACCGTCTTTGCTCACTTTTATCAGGGTGCCATGCTGAGGTACCAGGGCTCTCCTGGCATGCCTTGCACTTTTGGCGTAATAGAAATTGCCTTCCTTGTCTGTTTGCAGTCCCATGGCAAATTCATGGAAATGATTGGTTACCTGATGATCGCTGTTGAAGCTTTCATAAAAATCAATTTCTTCATCACCGTTGAGATCATGCAATTTTACAAGCTGGTCTCTGCAGGTCACAAATATGTTCTTATCAATTACCTTGACGCCCAAAGGTTGAAACAAGCCGGATGCAATTCTCTTCCATGATAAGTTGCCAGAAGTTTTTAACACACCTTCTACCAACCATACATCGCCATCTGTTGCACAGATCACTGCTTTATTTTTATCCTCCAGGAAATCAATGCCACTCAACCGCATCTGATTTTTCCAAGGACTTTGAAAAGGGAGTTCCATCCTGTCTACCTTGAATGCCCCTTTCTGCTCTCCTTTAGAAATGGAAGAGATTAATTTCTGTGGATATTGCGCTTCGCCACCTTTCGTATACGGCAATAAATTTTCAGGTTCTTTGGTTGATGTTGAAAGAAGTTTAAAATCCTTTACACCCTGGTTAGCAACCAGAATTTTTACCTTGATTGACTTTGATGCCGGCACATTAAGCACGTAAAACCCTTTTTCCTTTTGCAGCGTAACATCTTTTCCCGCAATTGCAACATTGGCATTTGTTGCTGCTATTCTCATCTTAAGTGGTGTCGCCGAAGATGAAATGTTTAGTGTCCTTGTAAAAATGGGTTGGTCTGCATTTCCTTCCATTCCTAATTTTTCCAGAATCATTGCATTGCCAACAGTATAAGCAATAATCACTTTGTCCTTATAATGGTACAAGCCTTTGTATTGTGTCCAGGAGCGTGATAGTGGGCCGAATCTTCTTTTGTCTACTGCTTGAAAGCGGTTGTCATTAAAGGAACCATCTGTTGGATTTGCCCAGCCCGGTTCCACTGGATTGGAGAAATGAAGATTACCAGCTATCCTTGGTGAAATGTTGTGCCTTCCGTTTAAAAGTATTGCTTCCCAATCGATGAATCCTTTGCCGGTCCATGCTCCTGCTATGCGCATCAGGTCATGGTCAAAAATCATCCAGGCATTTCCTGCTGCAACGCCGCCAGTGCCTTCATCCACCCTTACGGCTATTCCTTTGTAGGCAAAGTTGGCATCAACCAGGTTTTCATCTTTTAATGGAGCTTGTCCTCTTGATATTTCCCGTGGTTTGGCATTTGAATCCGCCAATTCATAGGTATTGATAAGAAAATTACCATAGTCCATTTCTGCCCAAGGCTTGTGCTCTTTGGGTTCTGGCCCTTTGGTCTTGCCTGCGGGGATGCTTGCCAAATAGTCTGCGTCAATATTGAAGTATTCCGACTTGTTTAGTTTTACCACAAATTCCTCCCTGATGAAATTGATGACATCATATTTCTCTATGGGTGTTAACGTAGGTTGGGCCGGCATCCCTCCATAACCCCTTGTGAGTGTTTGATACATGGAGTAAGGATCATTTCCCACCTTGAATTTATCTTTCCAAAATTTAAATGCAGTAGGCAGTGAGCCCTCCTGGCTTGGATTTCCATGACAGGATGAACAAATCCTGTTGTATATTTTTTTTCCTTTTTTGAGTGATGCTTCCTGGTTTTTCTGCATGTCGGCGATGATACCCTTGTGGTCTATTTCTTTTTCATAAGCGGGCAGTTGCGCCTCTTCGAGGGTAAAAGCAACCTTCGGGGCTTTGTATGCATTTTTAGGTGTGCATGCAGCAAACAAAATCACGATGGAAATTGAAAATGCAATGATTGGGTTGTTGATGCCATGATATGTGTGGGGCATATTTTAATTTTTATAATTTTAAATTACACGCAAAAAGGATGCATTTTTTACCAAGTGTTAATCGTTGTAGATTCCCCGAATATAAATTTTCAGTTGATTTAAATTGAAAGAAGGTAAATACAGCTAAAAATTAGGTAATTATCGTGTTTTCTCGATATTTAATTTTTAATTGCTTGGCTTAATTTCATTTTCAATGATGAGATTTATTTTTTTATCAATTGCCACAATTGCGCTATTGACCAAGGGTCATAACGCTAATGCACAAGAATTGCCCAATATCATTATCATATATGCTGACGATGTCGGATACGGCGATCTTTCCTGTTACAATAAAAATTCAGCCTATAAGACTCCACGCCTAGATCAAATGGCAAGACAAGGCGTGAGGTTTACAGACGCACACAGTCCGTCAACCATCTGTTCCCCTTCCCGTTATGGGCTGCTTTCAGGTCAACAAATTTATCGTTCAACGGGCAAGGGTGGCGGCGCCTTTGAAGGACCAGGGGGTCCGAGTTATTTAAAGCCCGGGACACTTACAATTGCGGAAATGCTTAGGGCAAAGGGATACCGGACTGGCATTTTCGGGAAATGGCATGTAGGCCTTACATGGGTTGACAAAAACAATAAACAATTGGGCAATGGTTTCGAAAATGCATTGCTCATCGATTACGAAAAAAGTACTCCGTTGATTGATGGTCCCAATGAAAGGGGCTTTGATGAATCATTTATTACACCCAATTGTCCTACCACAGATCCATTGTATGTATACATTGAAAATGGGATGGTTCCCATTCCTGCGAGTGAAAGACACAAAAGATCCAATCTTCCTGATCCGGGCAACAAATGGCTTTGGGACAATGACGAAGGCTGGATGTCGCCGGGCTACAACTTTGTAGATGCAGATCTAATATTTTATGAAAAGACCCGTGCCTTCATAAATGCGCACCGGGAAAGCACACCAGACAAACCATTTTTTGCTGTTTTTTCTACCCAGGCTGCCCATGCTCCCGTACTTCCTGCCAAAGAATTTATTGGTACTACAAATGCCGGTCCTCGTGGTGATTTTATGCGGGAATTGGATGTCTTGGTTGGCCGAGTAATAGATTTGGTCAAAAAGCTTGGGATAGATGATAACACCCTTATTATTTTTAATGCTGATAATGGAGCCGAAACAGTTCATGTAAACTGGATGCGCAATGATTATGGCCACGATGCGTCCGGAGGCTGGCGGGGCATGAAACGGGATGGCTGGGAAGGAGGTCACCGTGTTCCTTTTATTGTTCGTTGGCCAAAAATATTCCCTAAAGGTTTGGTGTCTGATCAATTGATCAGCACTACAGATATTTTTGCAACAGCCGCATCCATTGTTGGATATCCACTCAAGGATAAAGACGCTACCGATAGTTATGATATGTTGCCGGCCATGCTTGGTGTGCAGGATAAAAATAAATCAATCAGGCCCTATTTATTGACCCAAAGTTTTAGGGGGGAATTCCAGGTTCGCCAGGGAAACTGGAAGTACCTTGACCACCTGGGCTCAGGGGGTAATAATTACAAGGGAAAAGAACTTGAAAAATATGATTTTCCGGAAACTGCGCCAGGTGCTACTGGTCAATTATTCAACTTATCCATCGATCCAGGTGAAAGGACCAACCTGTTTTTCACCGAAACTGACAAACGAAAAGAACTTCAAAACATACTTCAGCTTTCGAAATCAAGTGGACGCAGCGCCCCGCTGAACAGGCAGTTTATTGGAATCAGTAGGGTTAAAGAAATGAGTAATCAAAGAAAAAATTAAAACAGGTAAATTAAAGCAGTGTAACAATAAACTAAACATGATATGTGGACGTATTTAAACAATTTAACCATGCATTCTACTAGATTTATCGGGAGATATATGGCACTCTCTTATCAATTGCCTTTCGTTGCTTTCTTTATGCTACTCTCTTCCCAACAAGCTTTCGCACAGGATGACAAAGCCAAGGAAAAAAATCCCGGAGTCATAAAATCGCATTCCCGCGGCCTGCATGGGTACATCAGTTATACCGCGGACAGGCCTGCTGATCAATCAAATTTTAGTTATGGGATGGGTTTTTATTCAGCAGTATGGCCGCTGATTACTCAACCGATTTCCGATTTTCAGATTGGTTTGGCCGGAGCCTGGGTTACCCCGGACAATTCCGACAACAAAGATAAACCCCTTGCTCCCATTGGGACACATGCTCGCGACAATTGGCCGAAAAGAGGCCCGACATGGGGTAGTGTTTTTCAAACGCTTGAAGGGGGCCTTGGTTATTGGGCAGGAAACCGTTTTCGATACGGTCCACCGAAATTCAGCATGAACGCAACACCACAATGTTACGATTATGAAGTGGGCTCGCCGGGGTGGTCATTTTTTTATGACAGCGAAGCGTTGCCCGACAACCGCCTGGGTATCGCTCAATTGAGCAATCGTCTGCTCATTCCACCCGACGCCTTGCCTTTCCAGGATAATCCAAATGGTAAATTCTTGGGGTATACCTACATGGCTTTACCCTTTACTGAACCAACAGAAGGTGACCCGCCAACGGGTGACCAAAGCTGGACTTGTTTTCTTAGTGCCGCCAATTTCAAAGGGCCGATTGCCTACTATATTCCTGAAACCTGGAGCAAGATCGGCAAGTTGTTCAATTATGATTTTATTTATGGACGCGGACTTGATGCAAGAGCAGGACATATGGGCGGCGGTGCCATGGAAATTAACACAGTCCCCTGTTTTGAGTCACAGGATGAAAAGGGCGTGACCTATTCAAAGATACCCCAGCTACAATTCCCGGTCGATAGCCAGGGCAGGACCTTGCTCGTACAAGATGTAGTGTATTACTCAAAAGCAGCGCTTTTTGATCAATTTAAAGCATGGCGCGATGGGGGAGAAACTTGCTCGGGGAGTTTCAATGAAAAGGGTGCGTGGAAGTCAAAAATAACGACGCGAACTCCCGGGTTCGATCAAAATGGAAAGAAAATCACCGGCGTGGAAAAAATCTTCGATACCAAGGTACACGATGACAATGTTTGGGGATTGAAATGGTTTGATGGCACAACCAATACATTTGGAAACTTTCCAAGGTATTTTAGGCATGAAGGAAATCAACTGGTCGCAATATCTGCGTCGGATGTTCCTGAGAAAACCAATCTCCTAGACAAAGAGTTTGCATTGGCGAAACCCGGGGAGCCCTTCACCTCCCCAAGTAAAGGATCTTGGACCAATCCAGGTGCTGCTGCTGGTCCTTTTCAAGTAAAGCTTATAGATGGCTCTTTGGTTACCTATTCTTGGTATCGTTTTGTTGACCAGCCGTCCTTTCAGCAATACAACTGGAGCAAAGCCAAAAAGGAAAAATTACAGGCACTCATTGAAAAGGTACATGGCCAATGGCCTATTGATAGAAATTACATGGCTCCACCAACAATGGGGGAATTGGTTGCACTCGATCCGGCTTTATTGGTTACCCCTCCGAAGGGTATGGAAGTTGGATATATTCCAATTGTAACACGTCAGGAAGCAGCTTCCAAATAGGACTGGAAACTCAGTTTATTCAACCTCAGCCAAACGGCTTCTCAATAGAAATGCTTTGTTTTGAGAAGAAGTGTGGACGATCATCTCCGATGTACAAACAATCTTCCAACCGGATTCCAAATTCTCCTGGAATTGAGATAGTAGGTTCATCACTGAAACACATACCCGGTGCAATCTTTGTCATGTTACCTTTAACGAAGTTTGTCCATTCGTGCCCCTCTAATCCAATCCCATGGCCTGTTCTGTGGGGCAGTCCGGGCAATTTATAGTTCTTGTTAAAGCCGGCACCTTCAATCACTGCCCTTGCGGCGGCATCTACCGAATCGCAGGTAGCACCAATCTTTATGGCAGCGAAAGCAGCATCCTGTGCTTCTTTCTCGAGGTTCCAAACATCAGTCTGGCGTTGAGTGGGTTTGCCCACAACAATCGTTCTGCTGATGTCTGAGGCATACCCTTCACAGCTCGTTCCACCATCAACCAATACCACATCTCCTTCACGGATGGTCTGCGGAACAATGCTACCATGCGGCAAAGCAGAATACTTTCCTACAATAACCATGGCACCGCCACTGTAACCAAGCTTTCTAAAGGCAGCAGAAATGTTTCCGCTGAACTCTGACTGAGACATATTTGGTCTGATGGTTGCAAATGCTGCCTTGTAGGCTTCGATGGTGATATCGCTTGACTTTTGCATCAATGCAATTTCAGCCTTGCTTTTGTACATCCTGCATCCTGCAGTGATTGGTGTAGCATCTACAATCTCAAAGCCAGGTGCAGCCTTTTTTACGCCATCAGCGATAAAAAACCTGACACGTTCCTCCATGCCAATCCTCTTGTGCTTCACACCCCTGTCTTTTACGATGCCGGCAATCAATGCATATGGGCTTTCATGTTCTTCCCAGCAGCGCACTTCGTTACCAAAGACCGGATTGATCAGTTCCATGGCGCGGTCCTCTTCAAACTTAGGGCAAACATAAGCGATGGCACCTTTAGCTGGAATGACAACGCCAAAGGTCCTTTCACTTTGTCCCCACCGCATTCCTGTAAAATAAAATGAAGAAGCAGTACCTTCTAAAAATATGGCATCAATCTTTTCCTTGGACATCAAATCTTGTGCCTTTACAATTCTTTGTTTTCTTTCTTCAATGCTGATGGGCACAATCCCATCAACCATAGGCTTCAAGTTGCTTATGCTTGATGGAAGATCGTACTCCTCTTCCTTTAAACGATTCGCAGCAAATAAATTTCCTGACAGGGACATCGCTCCTGAAGTAAGAGCGGCTATGCTTAAAAATTTCCTTCTGTTATGTGACATGCTATAAAATTAAGATTTTAAATGAAAGTTTATACCTTCATTAATGAAATCAGGCCATCAACTTGAAATACATGTATGCACAAATTAAAACTCATTATCCTTGTG
>CAITQQ010000153.1 GCA_903894575.1 uncultured bacterium | reverse complement strand
CTGAACTTCAGGAAATATTTTGAGACGGATCCCCGTGAACCCAGGCATTTTCATTCAGTCAGGGGTGTGGGCTACAAGTTCGCAGATGCCTAAAGGTCTCCCAGTTGAGGGCGGATGATGATTTCCTCCACGCAGGCCTGTGCCGACAGTTTGCTGGCCGCAATGATCATCTTGGCAATATCATCCACTTCCATGATGCGTTTGGGGTCTATGTCAAATCCATCCCAGGAACTGCTCAATGTCGCCCCCGGGTGAACGGCTGTAACTTTGATGTTGAATGCTTTCATTTCTTCCCTTAGGTTTTCACTGAATCCCGCCAGGGCCCACTTGCTGATGCTGTAGGATCCGCCATTGGCATAGGCTTTCAGCGCAGCAATGGAACAAATATTGAAAACATGCCCGCTTCCTTTTTTGATCATGGTTGCAATCAATGCCCTGGTCAAGTGATAGGCAGAATAAAGGTTCAGGTTGATCATCTGTTCCAGTTGACCTTCTGGTTCATTGTAGACAGACCCAGGAACATAGTTGCCTGCATTGTTGATGATCACATCAATCTCATCTGTTGCTTTCAAGAGCTGAGCTGCAAAAGATTTTACCTCATCTGCATTGGATAGGTCTGCATTGAACGAAGTGATGTTGATGCCATGTTTTTTCATCAGCTGTTGTTGCCAGTCAACAGTCTTGTCCATGTTCCTGGAACAAAGAAACAGGTTTGCCCCTTCTGCTGCAAAATGTTCGGCGATGGCCCTTCCGATTCCTTTTGATGCTCCGCTGATGACAACATTCATGGCTTTGATTTTTTCAAAGTTAGGGAAAGCCAGGATGCATAACTTTGCAAACATGAAAGCAAAGCAATACGAGCATCTTTTTTTTGATCTTGACCATACCCTCTGGGATTTTGAAACCAATTCTGAAGCCACCCTCCGCGATCTTTATGCAGAATTGAAGCTGGATGAAAAGGCTACAGGTGATTTTGATCAATTCCACAAGACCTATCAGCACCACAACAATATTTATTGGGACAGGTTCAGGAAAGGGTATATCAACCGGGAAGAACTTCGCTGGAGAAGGATGTGGCGAACCCTGGTGGATTACAAAATCACCGATGAACCGCTATCCAAGAAAATGAGTGATCGTTATCTGGAGATCCTCCCCACCAAAACCAATCTCTTTCCCCATTGCATGGATCTGTTGAATTATCTCTCAGAAAAAAAATATCCCATGCACCTCATCACCAATGGCTTTGAGACAACGCAGCACCTGAAGATCAAGAACAGTGGGATCAGTCATTTTTTCAAGGAAGTCATCACATCAGAGCAGGCGGGCATCATGAAACCACATGCGGCCATTTTTGAATATGCCCTGAACAAGACCAATACCACTGCAGACAAAAGCATCATGGTGGGAGATACCCTGGAGGTGGATATCCTCGGTGCACTGAATGCCGGATGGGACACAGCCTATTTCAATCCTGCCGTTCCGCATACGCCCAAGATCAAGCCTACCTATGTGATCCAACACCTTGGTGAGTTGATGAAAATTTTCTAAGCAGGAAATCAAATGGTGGCCAGTATGCTTACACCATTTTTAACGGTATCGCCAATCTTTACATTGACCTTTGTGCCAACAGGCAGCAACAAGTCTACCCGGCTTCCGAATTTGATGAAACCCAGTTCCTCGTTCTGTTTGGCTTGTTCGCCAGGTACAGCATAGTTCACGATTCTCCTGGCCAGTGCACCGGCAATCTGCTTTACCAGCATGGTGACTTTGGGATTGGAAATCACAATGCTATGGCGTTCGTTTTCTGTAGAAGATTTCGGGTCCCAGGCCACAAGGTATTT
>CAITQQ010000152.1 GCA_903894575.1 uncultured bacterium | reverse complement strand
CGCCTTTCAGTGCCTGGTTGGCATCCGGTGTTCTGCGTCCATTGAGCCAGTCCATGGACAGGATTCCGTTGGGATCAAGCGGCAGGGCTTCCGCCTGGTCAGACAGGGTGGCAATGAGCTTGTCGCTTATTTCTGCCAGCAGTTTTGTGGCTGTTGCTTCATCGATGATGGCTGAATTGTTCACGAGGTTGTTGGTAGGCCATTCCAGCAGGGATTTGAACCAGGCATAGACATCGCCGAAGGCTGACTGTCCGGCTTCCAATCCAACCATCCCGGGAATAATCGATCCATTGACCTGACCACAAATGCCATTGATGCATTTGCTGCCGATTTCTTCGACAGGTGCCACCATCATGTCGCAGGTGGATGTGCCCATCACCTTGCTCAGGTGATAGGGCTCAATCTGACCCCCGACGGCACCCATGTGCGCATCAAAGGCCCCAATGCCAATGACCACATCGGTTGGCAGGCCAAGTTTTGCGGCCCATTCGCCGGAAATGGTACCGGCCTGCTGGTCGGCCGTATAGGTTTTGGTGAACAGTTTATCCGTGAAGCTATCCAGCAGGGGGCTGAGGCTGGCAAAAAAATCGTTGGGAGGAAATCCTCCGAAGGCTTCGGCCCAAAGGGCTTTGTGCCCGGCACTGCAAACACCGCGTTTCATCTGGGTGAGATCGTTTCCTCCGGTCAGTAGAAAAGGAATCCAATCGCAGTGTTCCACCCATGAGGCGGTATGTTTTCTGACCGATTCATCCACCTGGAGGATGTGCAATAATTTGGCCCAGAACCACTCTGAAGAATAAATGCCTCCCACGTATTGCAGGTAGTTGACGGGGAAGCTTTCTGCATGCAGGTTGATTGCTTCCGCCTCAGGCACGGCAGTATGGTCCTTCCACAACACAAACATGGCATTCGGGTTCTTGTCAAATTCTGGAAGCAAGGCCAGGGGTGTACCGCTGGCATCCACAGCAACCGGTGTTGAACCCGTTGTGTCAATAGAGATGGCCTTGATGTTGGCCGCCACTTCCGCTCCAACGCTTGCAATGCAGCCGCGGATGGTGTTCTCCAATCCTTCAATATAATCCAGAGGATGTTGCCTGAACTGGTTGATGGAGGCATCGCAGTACAGCTGCTGCTTCCAGCGGGTATAGTGGTGAATGGATGAGGCAATTTCCTCACCCGTCAATGCATTGACAATGATGGAACGGACTGAATCGGTTCCATAGTCTACCCCCACAACATATTGCTCCTGCTTCATAAAGGCAAATTCATTTGGCTATCAAATTACCATATATATACAAGCCAGCTGTCCTGCTCTGGGCTACCCCTTGATGCTGAACGGCTGGCTTGTTGTATACTGGTTTGTGAAAATCAGATGACGTCTGGCAACAGGTAAGGCGCCCTGTAATCCCTGCTCAGCATGGCATTGGCTTCATTCTCGCCTTCGCCGATGAACCTTTCGGCCACAGGGTCGAACTCCAGTTGACGACCAAGACGATAAGAGATATTGCCCAAATGTGCCAGTGATGAGGACAGGTGTCCGGTCTGAACCGGCCCGTTTTGGATGCTCATGTCCCTTGCGCGGATGGCATCGAACCAGTTCTGGAAATGCAGCCCCAGTTCACCGCCTTCAGAGCGGCTTGGTCCTTTCTCCCTTTTTTCGCCCAAATAGGTTTCATAGGTATTGTATCCCTTGACCACCATATAGCCTTTTTCGCCATAAAATATATTGCCCACACCGGCACCATCTTCCAGGTTGGTGTTCCAGTGACGGACTTCAAACTGAATGATCTTTTTTTGTTTGGGATAATGGTAGATGGAAGTTTGGACTTCAGGCACTTCCTTGCAATCATCCCAGAGGAACTTTCCACCCATGGAAGTGATGCGCTCCGGAAGCTGGTCTACGCCCAATCCCCACATGCAGAGATCAGTTTCGTGGATGCCTTGGTTGCCCACATCGCCATTGCCATAGTTCCAATGCCAATGCCAGTTGTAGTGAACAAGGTTTTTGCTGAAAGGACGCAT
>CAITQQ010000151.1 GCA_903894575.1 uncultured bacterium | reverse complement strand
TCGTCCCTTACCCCTCATCCCTCATCCCTTGTATTTATAAGTACTTCCTAATCTCCGCGACCAATTCACCTTTGGTGATTGGTGTGCCCTTGATCTTGTTATAAGGTTTGGCATCAACAAGGTAGACATCTCGCAGGATCTTGATCAGCTGACCATTGTTGATCTCTGGAACAATGACAGTATCAAACTGCTTGATGATATCTCCAAGATTCTTGGGGAAAGGACGCATGTACCGGATGTGTGCATGTGAAACCGCCTGTCCTTCCAACAACAATTCCTGTACAGCGCTTTTGATGGAGCCATAGGTGCTGCCCCATCCCAATACCAACACTTTTCCGGAGGCAGCGCCACTGTCAATTTTTTGTTCAGGAATATAATTGGCAATCATGTCCACCTTCGCCTGCCTGGTTTTCACCATGTGCTCATGGTTGTCAGGATCGTAGCTCACGTTTCCTGTAATGTCTTGTTTTTCCAATCCTCCAATCCTGTGTTCCAAACCCTTGGTGCCGGGAAGTGCCCAAGGCCTTACCAGCTTTTCATCGCGCTTGTAGGGCTGAAGCCTTTCTTCTCCCTCATCCAATTCAGTTTTGAATTTGACGGTGATGGCAGGAAGGTCTTCAGCTTGTGGGAACAGCCATGGTTCTGCACCATTGGCGATGTATCCATCACTGAGGAACATCACAGGAGTCATGTGTTCAAGTGCAATCCTTACGGCTTCGTAGACAGCACTGAAACAATCGCTGGGAGTAGAAGCGGAGATCACCGGCATAGGACATTCTCCATTTCTGCCATAGTATGCCTGCAAAAGATCACTCTGTTCCGTTTTGGTGGGAAGCCCTGTTGAAGGTCCACCCCTTTGCACATCAATGATCAGCAAAGGAATCTCCAGCATCACGGCCAATCCCATGGCTTCTCCCTTCAGGGCAATGCCCGGTCCTGATGTAGTGGTAACCGCCAATGCACCACCATAGCTGGCGCCAATCGCTGCAGAGATGCCTGCAATCTCATCTTCAGCCTGAAATGTTTTTACACCGAAGCTTTTCATTTTGCTGAGATCATGCAAAATGTCAGAAGCTGGGGTGATGGGGTAGGTGCCCAAGAAAATCGGCAAGCCACTTTTTTGTGATGCGGCCACCAATCCCAATGAAACTGCTTGGTTGCCCATGATGGACCTATAGGTCCCGGGTTTCATTTTCGCCTTTTCAACCTTGTATCTTGTGGTAAATGTTTCAGTGGTATCGCCATAATTGTATCCTGCCTGCAAGGCCTTGAGGTTGGCATTGAGGATATCGTCTTTTTTGCCAAATTTTTCGTTCAGGAATTTCAGGGTGCTGTCCATGTCTCTGCTGTACATCCAGTAAAGGAATCCCAGCACGAACATGTTCTTGGCCCTGTCTTTTTCCTTGGTGCCCAGGGTGATGTCTTTCAATGCCTCACGGGTCATTTTGGTGACATCCATCTTGATCAACTCAAAACCTTCCAACGATCCGTCTTCAATGGGATTCACGCCATCGGGATAATTGGCGAGGCGAAGATTTTTGGAATCAAAACCATCCACATTGGCGATGATTTTACCGCCTTTTTTGATGGCCTTCAAATTGGTTTTCAGTGCAGCGGCATTCATGGCCACAAGTACATCACAGAGGTCACCAGGGGTATAGATAGCATCGCTTGAAAAACGCAATTGGTATCCACTCACTCCAGGAATCGTGCCCTGTGGGGCGCGGATTTCAGCTGGAAAGTCCGGGAATGTTGCCAGGTCGATGCCCATCAGGGCAGTATTGTTGGTGAATTGGCTTCCAGTCAACTGCATGCCATCTCCACTATCACCTGCAAATTTGATCACAATATCACTGAGGAGTTCTTCTTTTCTTTGGGTCATGTTAAATGTTTGGGGCCAATACCCTTTTTAGGGGGCTTGCTTTGGCAGATTTAACTGAAATTAATTAATTTACACTACAAAATTACCCAATATGGCGCTTTTCAATTCAAGTAATCCTACACTTTCAGAAAAATCTTTCAACAGGTCAATGGCTGCCCCCGGATCCGGCATCATGTCTTTCCGCGGCACCCTCAATAAATTCGGTTTTCTATTCCTCATGGTGATGGCCACTGCCTTCTACGTATGGAATGAGGCCAGCGTTGGCAACAACATTCAGGGATACCTGATGGGCGGCGCTATTGGTGGATTGGTGATTGCACTGATCCTCATGTTCAAACAACAATGGGCACAATACCTTGCACCTGCCTACGCTTTGTTGGAAGGCTTGGTTGTAGGTGGCATCTCAGCCATTTACAGCAATGCATTCAGTAAAGTAGCTCCGGGCATCGTAACCCAGGCCGTGGTGCTCACTTTTGGAACGGCCATTGCCATGTACTTGCTTTATACGTTCAGGATCATCAGGGTAACGGAGAAATTCAGGTCGGTCATGTTTGCTGCGATCGGTGGAATCGCGCTGTTTTATCTGATCACATGGATTCTTTCCATGTTCAATGTAAACATTGATGGGCTGCACAACGGAAGCTTGTTGAGCATTGGTATTTCCATCGCCATCACTGCTATTGCTGCACTCAGTCTTTTGCTGGATTTTGACAGGATTGAGCAAGGCGCTGCGATGGGTGCACCCAAGCACATGGAGTGGTTCTGTGCTTTTGGTTTGTTGGTAACCATGGTATGGTTGTATGTTGAAATCCTTCGCTTGTTGGGCAACCTTTATGGTCGCCGCGACTAAGCTTGCATGATATTCAAAAAGAAAGCCGGTCTCATTCGAGCCGGCTTTTCTAATGTAATCTGCTTAACTGCTACATCACATGATGATTAGTACCCATCACCATCCAGCATGTTCCCCAATCCACCAAGGATGCTTCCTTCCTCTCTTCTGCTGGTCGTGCCATAGGACAGGACCCTGCTGGCAAGGCGGCTGATGGGAAGGGTTTGGATCCATACCTTTCCGGGTCCGCGGAGTGTTGCAAAGAAGAGGCCTTCTCCGCCAAATATGCTGTTCTTAATCCCTCCCACAAACTGGATATCGTAATCAACAGTTTGGGTAAAGGCCACCACACAACCGGTATCAATTTTCAATACTTCACCAGGGGTGAGGTAACGTTCAAATACATGTCCGCCAGCGTGCACAAAGGCCATGCCATCACCTTCC
>CAITQQ010000150.1 GCA_903894575.1 uncultured bacterium | reverse complement strand
TTCAGTTTTTCTTGTTTGACATTTTCAGCTGACAGTCGCTGCGCCATGCTCATGGCAATGCTGTTGTCGAGTGGCAGCGCATGCATTTTTTTATAATCAATAATGTTGTCCCTAAGGTCCGGCATCATCATCTCCACTTCCATGTCTGAATATTTCAGGTCAAGCAAATGGGCCATCTTGTGCACATCAGCAGGCTTGATGCTGTCTTGTGCCATGCAAACATTTCCTATCAAAAGGGTCAATGAAAAAAATAGTCTCATCATGCTTAAAGTCTTTGGGTTTATTTCATACCCCTTCTGATGTAGGTAGAATAATCGGGAATGGTGCAGGAATAGGCTTCATGCATCAAGGGTGAGGTAAGCAGAAAGTCTGCTGTTGCGCGATCGCAGGCAAATGGAATGTTCCAGGTTACTGCCAACCGGAGCAATGCCTTGATGTCTGGGTCATGGGGTTGCGCTTCCATGGGGTCCCAAAAAAACACCAGCACATCCACCTGTCCTTCAGCAATCAATGCGCCAATTTGTTGGTCGCCACCCAGTGGCCCACTGAGCAGTTTTTTGACAGACCTGTCCAGGGCTTCCTCAATCAATCTTCCGGTGGTGCCTGTTGCCAGGAGTTCATGCCTGGAGAGCGCAGTTTTGTTGTATACTGCCCAATCCATGAGTTCTTTTTTTTTGTTATCGTGGGCTACGAGTGCAATGCGTTTTCTTGCACCCAGGATTCGCTTTTGTTCCATGTTGTTTTTTATCAGGGTGAAAGTAAATAAAAAACCGCATCCTTGCGGGATGCGGCCTCTAAACAAAAAGCACCAACTGCAATTATGATGCCTGCGCTTCCTTAATTTTTTCCCTGATCTTTATTTCAATTTCATTGGCCATTTCAGGATTGTCAATCAAGAGTTGTTTTACACCATCGCGGCCTTGACCCAACTTGTCGCCATTGTAACTGTACCAGCTACCGCTTTTATTCACGATGCCTAGCTCAACTCCCATGTCAAGAATCTCTCCAGTTTTGGAAATTCCTTCTCCGTAGATGATATCAAACTCTGCAGAACGGAAAGGCGGAGCAACCTTGTTCTTGACAACCTTCACTTTTACGCGATTACCAATGGCCTCATCACCATCCTTGATCTGTGCTGCCCTGCGGATGTCCAAGCGAACAGATGCGTAGAACTTGAGGGCATTACCACCGGTGGTTGTTTCGGGGTTTCCGAACATGACACCGATTTTTTCACGGAGCTGGTTGATGAAAATACAGATGGTATTGGTTTTGCTGATGGTGGCGGTCAGTTTCCTGAGGGCCTGGCTCATCAAGCGGGCATGCAATCCCATCTTGCTGTCACCCATTTCGCCTTCCAATTCGCTCTTGGGAACAAGTGCAGCCACTGAGTCAATCACCACCACATCCAATGCACCGGAAAGGATCAACCTGTCTGCAATTTCCAAAGCCTGCTCTCCATAATCGGGTTGGGAAATCAGCAGGTTGTCAACATCAACGCCCAACTTTTTGGCGTAGGCGCTATCAAATGCATGTTCTGCGTCGATGAAAGCGCACATTCCGCCTTTTTTCTGTGCTTCTGCAATCACATGGGTGGCAATGGTGGTCTTACCAGAGCTCTCAGGGCCATAGATTTCAATCACCCTGCCTTTTGGCAATCCGCCAATCCCCAGGGCGCTGTCTAGACCAATTGAACCTGTTGAAATTGCTTCAAGTTGCGCCTCCCCTTTTTCATTCATCATCATCACACTTCCCTTTCCATAATCCTTCTCGATCTTGTCCAGCGTGAGTTTCAGCGCTTTTAATTTTTCTGAATTTGACATAGCTTTTAAATTTTGAGAAAGTAAAGATAGGGGGATTTGAAATGACAAACTAATTTTTTTAGCATTTTTTCCACTAAAAATATTAGTGTTTTTCTCGTTTTCAGGCGGTGTTTTCAACAAAAAACCCTGCTATTTAGACAAATAGCAGGGTGTACATGAGAAAACAAACAAGAAAGTCCGGCAAGCGACCGGTGACAAAAATCTATATAAATATAATAATAATTTGTTGATACCAACCCAAATTAATTTGCACGTGAGATGGTTATTTTTGATCATCAAATCAATCCATATGAGGAAATTTTTCGGCATCTTTTTTTGCGCAATCTTTGTTGCACAGGCAATCTTTGCACAGGTTACCGAGCCGGTCAGGCTACCCAATGGATGGTCTCTTTCCCCTTTTGGAAGAAGTTTCCCCCTCGGAGACTTGCCCCTGAACATTGCTGTCTCGGCTTCGGGAAAGAAAATGGCAGTCACTAACAATGGGCAGAGCGTTCACTCTATTCAGCTGATTGATCCCTTATCAGAGCAGGTGCTTCACACATTGGTGGTTCCAAAGGCCTGGTATGGTTTGGCTTTTACAGACGATGAAAAATCCCTCTATGTTTCAGGCGGCCATGATAACCGCATCAATAAATACGATGTTGCTGCGAACAAACTGGTCTTGGTGGATAGCATCCTGCTGGGAAAACCATGGCCCCATCGTGTTGGCCCTTCAGGCATTGCCATTGACTCACGCAATAAAAAATTGTTCGTAGCCACCCGAGAAGATAGTGCGTTCTATACCATCGACCTTGTTTCCAATCAGGTGATCAGGAAAATTTCGATTGGTGCAGAAGGATATGGTTGTTTCTTGTCCAGGGACAGGAAATTTGTTTATGTATCCGTTTGGGGAGGAGATCGGCTTTTGAAGATGGATGCAAGTACCGGTCAAATACAAGCGTCCACTGTGGTGGGCGATAATCCCAACGAGATCATCCTGTCCAAAAAAGGAGACAGGCTCTTTGTTGCAAACGCCAATGACAATTCTGTTTCAGTGATCAGCACTGCAACCATGAAAGTGACAGAAACATTGAATGCCGCCCTTTATCCGGATGCGCCTAGTGGTTCAGCTTCCAACGGACTGGCTTTGTCTGCGGATGAAAAGCGGTTATACATCGCCAATGCAGACAACAATTGCCTGGCAGTGTTTGATGTTGAAGATGCTGGCAACAGCCGCTCCATGGGCTTTATCCCTGTTGGCTGGTATCCCACCAATGTCCGCATTGTTGGCAAAAAAGTTTTTGTGAGCAATGGAAAAGGGTTCACGTCGATGGCCAATCCTTTTGGCCCCAATCCGGTGCAGAAAAGACAGCAGGTCATCTACCAGAAAGGGGATGCTGCCAAACCCAAGGATGTACAATATATCGGGGGTCTTTTCAAGGGTACCATGAGCGTTTTCGAAGAACCAACTGCCACAGCGCTCGCGGACCTGTCCAAATCTGTGTATGCCAATACTCCTTATTCAAAAGAAAAAGAAACCCTTGCCTCAGGAGAGCCCGGCAACCCTATACCCATGAAGGTTGGAGACCCATCGCCCATCAAACATGTTTTTTATATCGTGAAGGAGAACCGGACGTTTGACCAGGTCTTGTCGGATGTTCCCGGTGGAAATGGCGATACCAGCCTCTTGCTTTTTGGCGAGAACATCACTCCGAATCAACATGCCCTGGCCAAGCAATTTGTGCTCCTGGATAATTTTTATGTGGATGGTGAGGTCAGTGCGGATGGCCACAACTGGAGCCTGGGGGCCTATGCCACAGACTACCTGGAGAAAACCTGGCCCACCAATTATGGCGGAAGGGGCGGCGATTACAATGCAGAAGGAACAAAGGAAGCAGCCAACAACAAGGGCGGATTTGTTTGGAATCTTGCACAACGACATGGAGTAACCTACAGAACCTATGGAGAATTTGCAGATGATTACAAGGCCAATATCCCTGTGCTGGAAGGACATTTCTGTCCTTATTATACAAGTTGGGATGAGACGGTCCGCGATACCACAAGATTCTACCAATGGAGGCGTGAATTTGATTCATTGCTTGCCAAAAAAGCGGTACCACAATTAAATACCCTGCGATTTATTAATGATCATACCGAGGGAACCAGTGTTGGCCGCCCGACTCCTTTTGCCCATGTGGCCGACAATGACCTGGCTGTTGGATTGTTTGTTGAATACCTCTCCAAATCCCCGATCTGGAAAGAGACGGCCATCTTTATCGTAGAGGATGATGCACAAAACGGGCCAGACCATGTGGATGCACACCGTACAACGGCCTATGTGGCAGGCGGCTTTGTGAAAAGGGGTTTTGTAGACCATACGCCCTACAGTACATCATCGATGCTCAGGACCATGGAGTTGATCCTTGGTTTACCGCCCATGTCTCAATATGATGCAGCAGCTACGCCCATGTGGAGAAGTTTTAGCAAGAAAGCAGATCTTTCTGTTTTCAATTCCTTGCCTGCCCGGGTTGACTTGAATGATAAGAATGTAAAGGTAAATGCCCTTTCCAAAAAAAGCATGTCTTTTGACTTCAGCAAGGAAGACAGGGTAAACGATCTTGAGTTCAGTGAGGTGATTTGGAAGGCCATCAAGGGAGAAAACAGTGCCATGCCCGCACCAAGAAGAAGTGCCTTCGTTCGTACGATTGAGTCGGACGAAAAATAGAAAGCCTTCCTGTTGTGGATTATTAGTGGGGAGGAATTGCTTAGGAGAAATTATATTTGCGTTTCAGTCAATATCAATTAAAAATCGAAATGATGAAAAGCAAATTCCTTGTTCTCCCTTTGGTGATGGTCGTTACACTGTTCTCTTGTGTAAGCTCCAAGAAATTTCAGGCACTTACAGGAAAATATGGTGACCTCAACAATCAATTGATAGCAGCACAGAAGGAAGCAAAGGCCTGCCGTGATGAAAAGGCAGAAGCCGAGCGCCAGCGCTCTATTGCTGACGCACAACGCGAAGCACAAATTGGGTCATTGAAAGACCAGATTGAATTGCTAAAAAGGAGCGGTAACCAAACCCTCAAGCAACTGGAAGACCTTTCGGTAATTTCTTCTTCTCAGGCAGAAAGCATCAAAAAATCTTTGGACAATATCGGTTCCAAAGATGCCTATATCCAAACCATCCAGTCTGCTGCGGCAAGAAAGGATTCAATGAACATGGCCCTGGTGATGAACCTGAAAGGTGCCATCGGAGACCTGAACGACCAGGATGTAAACATCAAGGTGGACAAGGGCGTGGTATATGTTGATATTTCAGACAAGGTATTGTTCAAGACAGGAAGCTTTGACCTGAGTGAAAGGGCCAAGACCGTGCTTGGAAAAGTGGCATTGGTGTTGAAGAACCAACCCGATATTGAGTTCATGGTTGAAGGACATACAGACAATGTGGCCATGAAGGGTGACAAGGACCTGATGGACAACTGGGACCTCAGTGTTAAGCGCGCAACAACGATTGTTCGCCTGCTCCAAAAGCAATATGAAATGAACCCTGCACAGATGGTAGCAGCCGGTCGTGCAGAATTCCGTCCAGTGGCCGATAATTCCACTGAAGCAGGACGTGCAGCCAACCGCAGGACAAGGATCGTGATCCTTCCACAGTTGGATCAGTTCTTTAAGTTGTTGGAGAAGAAGTAGGAACAGCCAGGGGGAAGGGATGAGGGACAGGGGACAAGGGACAAGGGATGAGTGTTGTTGGTGCTTTCCGAAATCAAACAGAATTTATTAAACAGAAAAGGGCTCATGCAGTTTTGCTTGGGCCCTTTTTATGTCTTCTGCAACCCGTTTCCATGAATTTCGGTATTTTAGATTCAAATCAATTTTCATGCGTTTACATACAATCCTTTTTACCGTTGTTTTCACTGCTCAATTTTTTTGTCTTGCTGCATTTGCACAACAAGACCCAATGGTTGCTGCCATTATCAAAGAAGCCAATGAAAATTCGCAATTGAAAAGAATGAGTCATGAATTGATGGATGGTGTGGGTCCGCGTTTGGTTGGCTCAACAAAAATGGTCCAAGCCAGCGATTGGGCCATCGCACAGTATCAGCAATATGGCATATCTGCGAAAAGAGAAAACTATGGCACCTGGAGAGGATGGGATCGTGGCATTACACATGTAGACATGATCAGCCCCTGGACCAAATCCTTGGAAGCCACACAATTGGCTTTCTCTCCTTCTACCAAAAAAGCAGTAAAGGGAGAAACAATTATCCTTGCTGATGTAGCAGATTCGATGGCCTTCCAACAATGGTTGCCCAATGTAAAAGGAAAATTTGTTTTGGTCGCAATGCCTCAACCCACAGGAAGACCAGATTACAACTGGAAAGAATTTGCCACAAAAGCATCCATGGATAAAATGTTGCAGGAGAGGAAAGAGCTTACTGAGGCCTGGCGCAAACGCATCAGCAAAACCGGATACAACAACCGCACACTTGCTTCAGCGCTTGAAAAAGCAGGTGCAGCGGGAATTGTGGGCAGCAACTGGAGCCAGGGTTTTGGTGTGAATAAAATTTTTGATGCATACACAAAGAAAATTCCAACCATTGATGTGATGTTGGAAGACTACGGACTGTTGTACCGATTAACTGAATCAGGGGCTGCACCAACAATCAGTGTGCTTGCCAAATCAAAGGAGCTTGGTGAAGTACCCACTTTTAATACCATCGGAGAAATCAAAGGCACAAGCAAAGCAAATGAATACGTGATGTTGTCTGCTCATTTCGATTCATGGGATGGTGGAACAGGAGCAACAGACAATGGTACCGGAACGATGGTGATGATGGAGGCAATGCGGATTCTTAAAAAAGTTTATCCCAATCCCAAGCGCACCATCTTGGTTGGACATTGGGGCAGTGAAGAACAGGGATTGAATGGTTCGCGAGCATTCGTGGAAGATCATCCTGAAATCGTAAGCAATCTTCAAGCGTTGATCAATCAGGACAATGGAACAGGCAGGATTGTAAACCTTGGTGGTTCGGGTTATGCAAAATCAAAAGAGTATTTAGGCAGATGGCTGAGCGCGATACCTGGAGAATACAAAGACTCCATTAAAACCAGTTTTCCTGGAATGCCCGGTGGTGGCGGATCTGACCATGCGTCATTTGTAGCAGCGGGTGCTCCTGCATTTTCATTGGGTGCATTGAACTGGTCCTATTTCAATTATACCTGGCATACCAATAGGGACACTTACGATAAGATTGTGTTTGATGATTTGCGCAACAACGCTATCGTTACAGCCATTCTTGTTTACATGGCTTGCGAAGATCCAGAACGCAGTTCAACCGAAAAAGCAAATAAGGCAACCTGGCCAGCGCCCGTAAAATCAAAACGCAAAGGGGGGTTATGATCATAAATAGGATTGGTTATCTTTCCTCATTCGGTTTGCCAACCCCTGGATGGCATGCCAGCTCAATCTCTCCTACCGAAGGCAGATTCGTTCACTTTTAATTTGATTGAATCAAAATTTCTGCAGGAATATTCAACTTCTTACTTAAAACCCTTACCATATCAATAGTGAGCTTCCTTTTCTTGTGAAGTATTTCGCTGACACGACTTTTATACCCGATGAGTTGAGCAAGATCAGAGGATCTGTATCCTAACTGCTCCATCCTGAATTTTATAGCTTCAATGGGATCAGGATGTTCAATGCATAACTGCTTGTTTTCATAGTGTTCAATGAGAATTGACAAAATTTCAAGCTCATTCCCCTCTGATGAACCAGGTTTTGCATCAAATATTACCTCTAGTCTTTTTAGAGCTAGTTTATAATCCATTTTTGTTTTGATTGGCTTTATGTTCATGTTAAATTAAATTAGCGTCAATGTTGTCATATTCCTGATGCGTGCCGACAAACCTTATCCAAATCATTTGAAAAGAAAAGTTGATTCTCACAACTAACCGATAGTGGTTTCCTTTGATGTTGAAAACCACCCTACTTTCACTCAGAATACTTGCACTTGGGAAATCCAATTTCAACTGATTAGGATTAGACCATTTCCCCAAACACATTTCCTTGTACCATGCTTTCAGGGCTTGTTCAGTTTTAGGATGCTTCTGCCAGCATTCTTTCAAAGCCTTTTTTGAAATCACTCTCACGAATCCCAATTTGTAAAGTTACCAAAATGGTAACTAGATTTAAAAATTATTTATTCTTAGATTTTAGGACAAATCTGCATCACTTTTTAAATGTTATAAAGGTGTTTTCACCATTGAAGGGAGGTGTTTTTCTATTTTAAGTTGAAGCAGTTGAAGAGGTTTAAGTTTTGAATACTTCAACCGATTTATAAATTCCCATACACTAACTCAGCATTGGGCGAATTCTTTACAGACATGAAAAGTCAGATAAATATTTTTTCATAAAGTATTGACTATCGAATAGCATTGCTATTTATTGATCAGTTTGAATTTGCGGCAAATACTTATTTTTAATGTATCAATCACATTCAAACAAAGTTTATGTTTACCATCCTGAAACGATTTGCGATATGCAGTGTAGTGATTGTTGCAATAACAGCTTGCGCCAAACGGACTCCCTCAAAACCTGTTGATGACATTACGCCACCTCAGATCACGATCAGCACAGTGCTTACCGGTTATGAGATCATCTGGGGATTTGATTTCCTTCCCAATGGGGATATGCTCTTCACTGAAAAGCGAGGTAAGATCTATCGTCAGAGCGGTGGTGCTGTAACTGAATTAACCGGTTTTCCATCTGTGCGAAGCACTGGTCAGGGCGGATTGATGGATGTTCGTGTGCATCCAGATTATTCCAGCAATGGTTGGGTCTATGCCTGTTATGCAGATAATGCAACCAATGGCAGTGGAGAGCTTCGCGTTATTCGATTCAAAATTGCAGGCAATGCAGTTCAAAATGTAGAAACTGTTTTTCAGACGGGTGGTGGCAATACCTGGAATGGTCATTACGGATCGCGTTTAGCATTTGATGCCAAGCGCATGCTGTATATATCCGTTGGTGAAGGAGGAACAGGGAGTTATGGAGGACCAACCGCAAGCAACCGGAATGCTTCTAATACTGCTTCACCTTGGGGAAAGATCCACCGCATCACTGCTTCAGGCGGTATTCCTTCCGACAATCCTGTGTTGCCCGGACAAACTGCTGCCAGCACAATTTTTGCCTACGGCATTCGCAACCCTCAGGGAATGATTATCCATCCCACCACCGGTGCTATCTGGGAATCCGAGCATGGACCCAAGGGCGGGGATGAGATCAATATCATCAACTCCAGTGCTAATTACGGCTGGCCTGTTTATTCTTTGGGAACGAATTATGATAATTCAGTCATTTCACAGGGGCACACAGCATCCGGTATCGCGGAGCCTTCATTTTCTTGGATACCATCAATCGGTGTAGCAGGAATGACCTTCATCACACACAATTCTTTCAAAGGATGGAAAGGAAGTCTTTTGGCTGGAGGACTTGCTTCGCAACAACTTCATCGGTTGACTGTGAATGGTTCAACCATCAGCGCGGCCGGAACAGTTGATGGCATCAAGGGAAGGGTGCGTCATGTGGCACAGGCTCCAGATGGTTCGGTTTACGTTTCTTTGGAGGGACCGGGTCGCATCCTGAAGATCAGTGCGCAATAAGTGATGTAAATTGTCCTGGAAACCCGGACAGTTTACCTTATTTCAAAATCTTCGCCGCCTGCCTGGCCAGCATTTTCCACTCGCCATTTTCTTTCCTGAAAACATAGAGGACGTTGAGGTGTGCTTCTCCTGGCTTACCCTTGTCCATTGTTTTGGCATCAAGCTGGTGTCTTACAATGGCATTTTTACCCGTTACATCAATGCTTTCTTTGCTGATATCGATCGTCAAAAAGTCAGAAGTTCCGCTGGCAATGGCTTCAACAAATTCAGCTTTGTTTTCAACATGTCCGCCAGAATGGCCATAGCTGAGGTGTTCAGAAGCAAGTTTCTCCAATGCAGCACGATCACCAGTTTCCATAGCCTTGACCAGGGCAGCGACTACAGATGCCACGGGTTCTTTCTTTTTTTTCTGGGCCTGAGTTGTGAAGAAACAAAATGAGGCAAGAGCAAGGGATAATAAAATCTTCTTCATGGTATCTGTTGTGTTGGGTTAATGGTTTCGAATTCTCCGGTCGATTTGTTTTTTCTTACATTTTTCCCTTCAAAAATTTTCCCGTTCATGGCAATATAAACACCATGAGGAAGGGTTTGCACAAAGGCCAGGGCACTGCCAAGATTGAACATCCCATCTGAGCTGCCAAATTTATAGGGAACCATGGCGCCGGTAATGACAATGGTTTTATCCTTTACTTTTTCTGCAAGCACCGAAGCGGTAATGGCCATGGTATCGGTTCCATGGGTGATGAGGATCCGATCCTCAGTTGCATGTGAACATTCATGGGAAATCCGCTCCCTGTCTGCATCAGTCATGTCCAGGCTGTCTATCATCATCAAGGTGGTGATGTCGAGTTCAAGTTTTGAGCGACCAAGCCTGAGCATTTCATGGAGATGGGTATCCTTGAAAAAAAGCTCTCCATTGAGCTCGTTGTACTCCTTGTCAAATGTTCCTCCTGTTATAAAAATTCTGATCGGCATATACACAGTTCCTGATGGAAAATTAGGCATTCTTTGCCAAAATGAAACTGATATGCATGCATTCAAAAAATTGGTTAACTTTTCGCCCATAAAATCATCAATCGTGAAACAACTTTTCTTCGTTCTTCTCTTCTCTCATTCACTTTTGTTTGCACAACAAACCCCTGATCTCATCATCACCAATGGCCGCATTGTTGATGGAACAGGCAACAGCTGGTTCAGGGCTGATATTGCCGTAAAAGGTGACAGGATTGTGGCAGTGAAAAAAGGGCTGCTGGCGCAATACCCAGCGACCAAAATCATTGATGCAAAGAACATGATTGTTTCTCCCGGATTCATTGATGTGCATGCGCATATTGAAGGGGGGGTTTTTGAAAGGCCAACTGCAGATAATTATATCTATGATGGCGTTACATCCGTCGTCACTGGAAACTGCGGAGGAGCCGCTGATGATATTGCTGTTTTTTTGAAAAAGATTGACAGCACAAAAACTTCCATCAATGTAGCCACCCTTGCAGGTCACAATACCATCCGGAGATTGGGCATGGGCCTTGACAACCGGAAGGCAACGCCTGAAGAAATGAAAAAAATGGAAACCCTCATGCTCAAAGCCATGCAGGATGGGGCGGTCGGACTCTCTACCGGACTCATTTATCTCCCAGGCATGTATTCCCCTACCCAGGAAATCGTGGACCTGGCCAAGGTTGCAGCCTCAAGGGGCGGGGTCTATGCAACCCATATGCGCTATGAGGGAACCAAGGTGGATGAGGCCATCAATGAGGCCCTGACCATTGGAAAGGAAGCCAATATCCCTGTCCAGATATCCCATTTCAAGGTAACGGGAAAGAACAACTGGGGTCGGTCCACCGAAACCCTGGGCATGGTGGAAGAGGCCAGAAAGCTGGGCTATGATGTGACGATTGATCAATATCCCTACACTGCCAGCAGTACCAATCTTGCCGTAACCGTTCCTGATTGGGCGCTTGAGGGCGGCCTGGACTCTTTAAGGGTAAGGATGAAAAACCCCGATCAACGGAAAAAAATCATCGAGGGCATGGGTGCATCTCTCAAAGCAGCAAAGCGAAAAGATTATACCTATGCCGTTGTGGCCAATTTTGGTCCGGACAGCAATTTCAATGGGAAAAACATCAGTCAGATTAACCATGAGCTTGGCAAGAAGAAAAAATTCATCAACGAAGCCAATACCATTTTAGACATGCTGGCCAGGGCCAATGCCCAGATGATCTACCATACCATGAACGAAAAAGACCTGGCCCATTTCATGAAATATCCTTTCAACATGCCCGCGGCAGATGGGGGCGTCAGCAATGGCAAAGGCATGCCCCACCCAAGGGGATATGGAACCAATGCCCGGGTCCTGGCAAAATACGTGAGGGAAGAAAAACTGATTGGTCTGGAAGAGGCCTTGCGCAGGATGACATCCCTGCCTGCCACCAAGTTCAACCTGAAAGACCGCGGCCTGATCATGGAGGGTAAGTTTGCCGATATCCTGGTCTTTGATGAAAACACCATTCAGGACATGTCGGTCTACGAAAACCCGCACCAGTTCAGCAAAGGCATCGAATATGCATTGGTGAATGGCAAACTGGTGATCAACAATGGAAAACATACCGGAACCCGGAGTGGCATTGCCTTGAAGGGCAACCAATAAAAAAAGCCGTCCATTGCTGGACGACCCTTTTCATTTTTTAACAAAACCCTCTTTATTTTACCAGGGTGATGGTACCAATTTTGGTGTCCTCACCTTTTTTAACCACAACGTTGTTGATGGTTTGTGATTTATAATTTGCAGACTCAATAGTTACAGTGTATGTGCCATCCGCAAGACCACGCACCTTGAACTCACCTTCCCTGCTAGGCAATGCCACTGCTTTGAAACCTGCACCATCTTTTACATGAACCACTGCTTTTGCATCAAGAGGAAGCACTTTTCCTTCGATTTCACCAAAATTGGCGTTGCAGAAAGGACGAAGAACGGGTTTCAGATAGAACTTGCCATTGGCCTCAACAATAGAGCTGGCGATATCAAAGTCAACCCAAACCTTAACATCATTCCTGTTTCCGCGCTCCCTGTGGTTGTCAAACAATTTGACATAGAGGAAGTTGGAGGTTTGACTGTCCAGCAGAAGATCAGCAGTAACACCAGCTTTCACAACATTATTCTTGGTTCCAAGGGTGATGCGGATTTTCCTCACGGTACCAGCATCAATGTTGGCTGTACCCAGTTGTGTTTCAATACCATTTCTCAGGCTCAACACATCAATTACTTTTGGCGCAAAACCCAGGTCAATCCACTCACCAAAATCATCCTTGCGCTTCATGTGGTCGTCTTTATCGTCATCCATGCCGTTCCGGTTTTCATCACGTTTGTATTTTTCGTCTTTGTCCACTTTCACTTCTACTTTTTGGATATCAATGTTCACCGCGTCGAAATCACCAGGACCATCGGTAAGAAAAACGGCAACAGAAGAATTTCCATTGACACCTGATTTTGTACAGGCTGAAAAAACCAATACCATGGCGATCACTGCAGAGGCGAGGCTGAGAAAAAATTTACTTGTCTTCATAATTATTGTTTTTTAGGTTTTAAAATCAAAGGGTACAAATACCCGAACAGTATAATAGACTTTTCTGATTCCTGCTGGTTTAATTAACGCATGAGCTTAAACAATATTTTAACATCTGGCCCTTATTTTCAAAGCAACAACCGAATTCGTTAACTTGCAACAATGTTTAATTACCTGAATGAGCTCAACCCGCAGCAGCGGGAAGCAGTGTTGCATCTTGATGGCCCCCTCATGATCATTGCCGGAGCGGGAAGTGGGAAAACCAAGGTATTGACTACGCGCATTGCCCACCTGATGGCCAATGGTGTGGATTCGTTTAAGATCCTTGCACTAACCTTTACCAACAAGGCGGCGAAGGAAATGAAGGAGCGGGTTGAAAAGATATTGGTAAACAGGGAGGCCAGAAATTTATACATCGGAACATTTCACTCAGTTTTTGCCAGAATCCTCAGGGGAGAGGCCTCGCGCGTGGGGTATCCTACCAGTTTCACGATTTATGATACCGATGATGCCAAGAGTGTATTGAAAACCGTGATCAATGAATTGCATCTCGACGATAAGATCTACAAACCATCAACGGTTTACAACAGGATTTCTTCTGCCAAGAATGCTTTGGTAACCGCAGAGGAATATGCAAAGGATTTTGGACTGCAACAGGAAGATGCCCGCGCCAACCGTCCTGCGATTGCACAGATCTATACAGCCTACGCAAAACGATGTTTCAAGAATGGTGCGATGGATTTTGATGATTTGCTTTTGCAATTCTACCTCATTCTCAAGAACCATCCCGATGCCCTGCACAAGTATCAGCACAAGTTCAGCCATATCATGATTGATGAGTACCAGGATACCAATCCTGCACAGTACGAGATCATCAAGCTCTTGGGTGCCATGCACGAGAATGTATGCGTGGTAGGTGACGATGCTCAATCAATTTATGCGTTTCGCGGTGCGACCATTGAGAACATCTTATTGTTTAGAAAAGATTATGATGATGTGAAGGTCATCAAGTTGGAACAGAATTACAGGAGCACCAAACAGATCCTGAATGTGGCCAACCAGGTGATTGGCAACAACAAGGGCCAGATACCAAAGGAGTTGTGGACAGAGAACAGTGAGGGTGATAAGATCAGGTTGGTCCGGACCATGACCGATAATGATGAGGGAAAGTTTGTGGCCGACGCTATCCAGGAACAAAAACTCAGGAACCATTTTTTCAACAGGGATTTTGCGATCCTATACAGGACCAATGCACAGAGCCGTGCAATGGAGGAATCGCTGCGGAGGATGAACATCCCTTATACGATTTTTGGAGGCATCAGCTTTTACCAGCGCAAAGAGGTAAAGGATTATGTTGCCTACCTCAGGATCATCGTCAACTCGAGAGACGAAGAGGCGCTCAAGCGCATCATCAATTTCCCCGTCAGGGGCATTGGTAAAACCTCGCTCGACAGGTTGATCCTTGTAGCCAATGAACAGTCCATCACTTTATGGGATGTGCTGACCCGCGCCGCCTCATTTGGTTTCAAGGCTGGAACGCTCGAGGCAATTGAGAATTTTGTGCTCATGATCAAAAGCTTTGCCAGCATGCTCAAAAACAGCAATGCCTATGATGTGGCGTTTCATGTGGGCAAGCAGACCGGCCTGGTCAGGGAACTGTTCAATGACAAGAGCACCGAGGGTGTTCAGCGTTATGAAAACGTACAGGAATTATTAAACTCCATCAAAGAGTGGGTGGATGACAAGCAGAACCGCGCACAGATTGATGAGGATGGGGTGATGTTGGAGGGAGGGAACAGCCAGGGGGAAGGGATGAGGGATGAGGGACAAGGGACAGGGGACGAGGGACAGGGGAACAGCCAAGGTCAGGGGGGGAGTCAGGCAACAGATCTGTTCAGCGGAATTCCTGAGGTGGAGGCAAATGCACCTGAGGATCCAGATGCAAAAAAGCCCCTGCGGGAGGATGTTTTGTTGTCGGCCTATTTGCAACAGATTACCCTGTTGACGGACGCAGATGACAAGGATGAACATGCCGATACCGTGAAAATGATGACCATCCACGCGGCAAAAGGACTGGAGTTTTCCTGTGTCTTTGCAGTGGGCCTGGAAGAAATGCTTTTCCCCAGTGCCATGAGCATCAATACCCGAGAAGAACTGGAAGAGGAAAGAAGACTTTTTTATGTGGTGATTACACGCGCTAAGCACAAGCTTTGGATCAGCTACGCCAATACACGCTATAAATTCGGACAAGTGGTGCAGAATGAACCCAGCAGGTTCATCAACGAGCTGCCTGAAGACCATTTGGATCGTTCCTATGCGGGCGGTGGATTCCGGAACCAGTCGTCTGGCGGACCTTCTGCACAAGAGCGCATGAGGGGCTGGGGCGGATCTGGTAGTGCCACGCCACAGAACCGGACCTATTTCAACGAGCCAAAGAAACAACCGGAAAAGCCAACCTATCTCCCCGTTCAGCCACCTGTTTCCAAACCCGTTGCGCACCAACCATCGGCAGACTTCAGGCCCAGTGACACCACCGATCTCAAAGCCGGCCAGCAAGTTGAGCACCAGAAGTTTGGTTTTGGTGAAGTCCTGAAAATGGAAGGCGCTGCCCATAACCCGATTGCCACCATCAAGTTCAAGCTCAACGGTGAGAAGAAAATCATGCTGAACTACGCGAAGTTGAGGATTGTGGAGTAGTTGAGTTTAAATATGCTCATTGTTTCATGACTTTACAACTGTCAAAATAATCTTTGTTTGAAGCGCATCAAACACTTTGAGGATGGTGCTGATTCTTGCATCCTTGAAGTTGTTTTCTATTTTACTGATTTGTGCTTTTTGCACGCCAACGAGTAGGCCGAGTTGTTCTTGGGTAAGGTTTCGTTGAATACGTGTTTGACGAATTGTTTCACCGAGTAAGTCAAGTCGAAGCTCATTTTCATAGGCATCGCGTTTTGATGTACCTTTTTTTCCTAAGAGTTTATTCTTGACTTCGTCAAGGCTATATGTCTTCAATTCACTTCCCTTGGTTGAATGAACTTTTAGCTTTGATGAACGCAATTCTGATCCTTTCTGAACGTTCGATTTCTTGCCTGGGAGTTTTATTTGACTTTTTGATGATAACATAATCGTTATAAAATTAATAGTTTCCCATTAAGGAAACAAATGTTTGTCTTTATCATTGTATTAAATCACTAATAAGCAAAGATGGCCGGCAGGTGAATATTTACAATGATGAAATCAACAAGTTTGTGGTGATTTTTCTCTTTGAAAAATCATGTAGCGCACAAAACAACTAACGACGAAAATTTGCTTTGAATTTTTCATCCCTTATCCTTTCCCCCTTCATCTCAACTTTTGTAAATTGTACCATGAAAAAGCATTTCATTCTTCTATTCCTTTCATTTTGTCTTGTTCAATTTTCCCAGGCACAGGTATTGCCTGAACGCGAGCAATCGCGTGTGGTGGATGAAATCCTGAATGAACGCTTCAATGTTTTATTGCCGCAGTTGATGCAACGCACGGGGATTGACATGTGGGTAATCATCTCCCGGGAATACAATGAAGACCCGGTCCTCAAGACCATGCTGCCTTCTACCTGGTTATCGGCCAGAAGAACAACCATGCTGGTGTTTTACAACGATACGATCAAAAAGCAGGTAGAGAAACTGGCGATAGCCAGATACAATGTGGGCGAGTCAATCAAGGCTGCTTGGGACATGACCAGGTTTCCAGATCAGTGGGAT
>CAITQQ010000149.1 GCA_903894575.1 uncultured bacterium | reverse complement strand
CTCAATTAAACTACGGGAGCGGCATCATTGGTTCTTTTGGAATGGGGCTATGCGAGATGGAGGGTTAGGAACACATGGCCAAAATTCCCCTCCTGGACAGGAGGGGTGCGCTATCTTTCGGCAGGGCTGATTTTGCAAGGTCCAAAATTCCCCTCCTGGACAGGGGGGTGCCCTGCCGCCAGGCAGGACTGATTCTGCAAGGTTCAAAAATTGCTTTGCCCGGAACTTGTCATACTCGGAAATAGGAACCAATACTCCCAATAATTCCCCTCCTGGACAGGAGGGGTGCCCTGCCGAAAGGCAGGGCGGGGTGGTGGAACTCACCTTTGATGAAATGCTTTTGCTATTGTTCTCAGAACATATTCAAGATCCTGAAACACCCACTTATTTTCAAATCTCAATACCCTGATTGAGTGCCCTTGTAAAAACAATTCTTTTTTTAAATCTTTCTCAATGCCTTCCTGCCAATAATGATCTTCTCCATCCAATTCAATGGCCAATTTTTCTGAAGGACAATAGAAATCGAGAATATAATTCCCAACACTATGTTGTCGTCTAAACTTCCTTCCTTCCAGTTTTTTATTGGAAATATGTTTCCACAATTCAGCTTCAGCTGATGTTCCACTGTTCCTTAGTTTTTTTCGAAAAAACAGGAGATGGCTTCTATTGTGATCCTTTTGCATGCATGCAAGTAAGGGCATCCAACAAGTTCAGAGAGGTGAAAATCATCAATGTTTTCTGAGTTTTTTCTGTTGATTCCACCACCCCGCCGAGTCAGATTCACTTCGTTCATCTGCCTCGGCACCCCTCCTGGCCAGGAGGGGAATTATAAGAGATTGCTGCTGCCTATTCCTGGAGTTACCAAGTGATAGCTAACCCAAAAGCAGTATCAGAACCGAGATAAAACTTAAGGGCAGTATCAAACTGGTCAGCGAATGATTAAAATGCCTCAATTCGTTCATCTAATTTTTCATATGCTGCCAGGATACGTAAACTCTCTTTCATTGCAATGCCAGACTCGAGATGCAACTTTTTTTTCAGTATTTGCCGCTTATTGTATTTATTATAGAGGGCCAAAGCATCATGGATATAACTATTCCGGGGAAGTTTAAGCGAGCTGCTAATCTCGTCCGTTTCTTTAAAAACTTTTTCATCGAGCTTGACAGAAAGAGACTTCATCATTTCGAAATTTATGTAGTTTTCAAATTTGCTTCTTAAGACCTTGATAACCACCTAAAAACTAAATCTTCCCAACCCTGGTCTGATGTCTTCCGCCCTCAAATGGTGTGTCAAGAAATGCATCAACCATTTCAAAGGCGGCATCGGTAGAGACAAAGCGGGCGGGAATGCAAATGATGTTGGCATTGTTGTGGGCCCTTGCGAGGATGGCAATTTCCTTCTCCCAACAAATGGCAGCGCGGATGCCTGCATGCTTATTAGCGGTAATGGCTACACCATTGGCTGAACCGCAGACCAATACGCCTGTTTCGGCATTGCCCTGCTCTACTGCAAGTGCTACGGCATGGGCATAATCAGGATAATCGCAAGAAGCTTCGGTAAATGTTCCCAGGTCTTCAACAATATGTCCCGCTTGCTGAAGATGATCCTTGATGGCTTCCTTATAGTTGAATCCTGCGTGATCTGAACCGATGGCTATTCTCATGATGTTAAATATATTTTATTCCCACTCCTCATCCTTCTTCTTCTGAACCCTTGCAGCAATAACAATGCTGATTTCATAGAGCATAACCAATGGAACCACAACGATCAGCTGTGACCCCCAATCGGGTGAAGGTGTAATGATGGCGGCGAGTACAAGAAGCACCACATAAGCATACTTCCTGTAGGTTCTGAGAAAATTCGGTGTGATGATGCCGAGTTTGGACAACAACCAGGTGGCCATGGGCAGCTCAAAAGCAATACCAGCACCCAATGCGATATCAATCAATGTGTCGAGGTAGTCTGATAATGTCGGCCTGTAATCGATCACCCCCATCCCGCCAATGGTATAATTGGAAAGGAAATTGAAGGTGAAGGGGGCCAGCATGAAATAGCCGAAACCCACGCCAATAAAAAAGAACAGGGAAACCCAAAAAATAATTCCACGGGTATATTTCAGCTCGGTGGGTTTCAGCGCAGGCTTGATGAATTTCCAGATTTCAAGAAATACAAAGGGCAGGGCAAGGAGCAAACCACCAACAACTGCAATTGTAATGCTCGACATGAAGGTTCCACTGATAGAGGTTACCTGCAAGCTCATCTTCATCGGCGGCATGCAAAGTGAATCACCCATGCCCAGCATGTGGCTCATCTTGCAAAAAACACGGTAGGAGATGAAATCATTGCGGGTTGGACCCATGATGACAACATCAAAAATTTCATCAATATAAATGAAGAAAACAATGGCGCTGATCAGAATAGCCAAAACCGCCCTGACGATATGCCAACGCAAAGCTTCGAGATGGTCAATGAAGCTCATCTCCGATTCTTCTTTTCCACCAGTCCTCAGGCGCTTAATGAATGATTGCTGTTCTGACAAAAAAATTGATTTTGAGCTGCTAAGTTAATAAAAAACGGGGAGCGTTCAGAGGCAAATTAATGGATTCACTGAAACTAATGAAACTATTAAAAATCTATGCCCTCTACATCGACGCTGACCACCAGCCACTCCCCCTCCTGGTTGTACAATTCCATTTGCCAGCTCCCTCGGATGATCTCACAATGGTTTTCAAAGCAACAACCCGTCTCATGTTTGCCAGTCATGGTAAGCCGGTTTTTCCGGAGTCTTTTTTCATCCACTGAGATGGAAATGCTTGAAAGTGAATCATACTTTTTTTGGTAGCGACCGATCAGATAATGCAGTTCCGGTTCTGAAAGATTGTTGAATTTGTTCAATCGTACGCGGTTTCCCAGGAATTGCATGGATTCCAGGTCTTGCTTGTTCAGGATCTTTTGCAGAAAATTCGTTGCAAGGGCTTCAGGGTCTGCCAATGGATGGTCATTATAGACCAAAACAATGTGTGGGCCCAGTCTTTTAATGTGGTAGATTTGGTTTGGGTTTTGCATGAATGGTAATTTTGATAAAATTCAAAACTGACCGTAACATATGCAAGTGGAAATCACCATGTTTTTGCAGTTTAATCATGCTAAAAGATGGTCTTTTGCCCCGTATTGAATAGCTTTACACCTGATGAAATGGATGAAAAACACCATCAGAAAGCTGCTCATTTCCCCTTTTTTACTGTTGATTTACTTCTACAGGATCGTGATTTCACCATGGTTAGGACCTAAATGTCGGTACAATCCTACCTGCTCTCAATACGCCATTGATGCGCTTCAAAAGTATGGAATGATAAAGGGCCTATGGAAGGCCCTTCATCGAATATCGCGTTGTCACCCTTGGGGTGGCAGTGGTTACGATCCTGCCTGAAAACGTTCTGCTACTTTTTTCCAGCTTACAACTGACCAGAAAGCAGACAGGTAATCAGCCCTGCGGTTTTGATACTTCAGGTAATAGGCGTGCTCCCAAACATCAACACCAAGAATGGGTGTTCCTTTCACCTCGGCAACATCCATCAATGGATTGTCCTGGTTGGGTGTAGAGGAAATTTCAAGCTTGCCGTCTTTGATCAGCAACCATGCCCAGCCGCTTCCAAAGCGTGTCATGCCTGCATTCGCAAACTTTTCTTTGAAGGCATCAAAGGATCCAAATGCTGCATCAATGGCTGCTGCAAGGGCTCCTTCGGGTGCTCCGCCAGCATTGGGGGCAAGGCTTTCCCAGAAGAAGGTATGGTTCCAATGTCCACCACCGTTGTTGCGGACTGCTGGTGAAATAGTACCTGCTACAGCAACAAGCTCTTCAAGGCTTTTGGCTTCGTTCGGAGTTCCTGCAACAGCCTTGTTCAGGTTATCTACATAGGCCTGGTGATGCTTTCCGTGGTGGATCTGCATTGTCAGGGTATCGATATGTGGCTCAAGTGCGTCGTGTGCGTATGGTAAAGCGGGGAGTGTGAATGACATATTGTTTGTTTTAGGGTGCAAAGATAATGAAGGGTTGATTGGTTTGTAGGTTTGGGGGATGGTTTTTTGGGGTTAAGTGGGGAATGGCAGAAAACTTGAGGTCACAATTTGTGACCTCAAGTTAGAAGTAGACATTTCAATCCAAGAGGAATTCGATGTTTGGCTACTATAATCTTCTTGCCTTAAAAAATGATTTCATGAGGTCTGATGCTTCATCGGACAGTAACCCTGTCAGGACCTGTGTTTTGGGATGGAAGGGATTGCGGTCATCGGTGTATACCTGATGACCATTCTTTACATCTGATGCGCCCCAAACAATGCGACCCACTTTGCTCCAATGCAGGGCTCCGGCGCACATCAGGCAGGGTTCAACCGTCACATACAAAGTGGCATCGGGGAGATACTTGGCGCCCAGTGCATTGAATGCGGAAGTGAGCGCTATGATCTCTGCATGGGCAGTTGGATCCTTGAGTTTTTCTACCATGTTGTAGCCCCTTGATATGATGCGATCGTTGATGACCACGATGGCTCCCACAGGTACTTCGCCTTCTTCATAGGCTTTTTCGGCTTCTTTTAAAGCCATTTTCATGTAATATTCGTCGGTCATTGGGGAATTGGTTGAAGAGGTTGAAAGGGTTGAAGGGGTTGAAGAGTTTAATTGGATTTAAACTTATCTTGAAGTATGGCCAATGCGCTGGCCACCGCGGTTTCTATTTCTGCATAATCACTGATGCGGGCATTGGAATAAACGAAGAAAATATCTATGGAGATGCCTGATGTGGAGAGTATTTCTTTCAGGTCAAGTTTCTGTTTTCTGTACGCCTCGCGTATCCGGCGTTTAAGCAAGTTTCGGTCAACTGCTCTTTTGAAATGTCTTTTCCCAACAGAAACCCCCATCTGAAGCACGCCTTCAACCACTTCAACCTCTTCAACCCCTTCAACTGGATTAACCTCCCTCAACCTCTCTAAACCTCCCTCAACATTTTCATCGCGCAGCAAAAAATAAACCACCAACGGAAACACTTTGAACTTCTGCCCTTGGGCAAAAAGAATCCTTATCCGCTTGTAGGATTTAAGGCGTTCAGATTTTGATAGTGTTTGGAGATGCGTCAACTTGTTTATTTAAAATCGTGTACGATGCCCAATTGTGCTCAAGCCATGGGCGCAGCCGTCACCCTGGGACTAATTTCGTATAACAAAAATAGCCCCAGATTGCATCCGGAGCTATGATTATGTAAAATAACAGGCGGACCTGATTACTTCAATCTGCTTTCGTCAGAAACGGTCAGTTTCTTACGTCCTTTTTTTCTTCTGCTGGCCAATACGGCACGTCCGTTGGCTGATTCCATGCGCTTGCGAAATCCGTGAACGGTTTTCCTGCGCTTGCGATGAGGTTGAAATGTACGTTTCATGATTCTTTTTATTTCCTTTGTTGTTGAATAAATGACCGGGAGAAGCGGTCTTTTCTGTTCAATTTATCCTCGGGTCACCACAACCGAAGCTTCGTGAAAGGACGGCGAAAGTAAGACTTTTTTGGATTGAAAGCAAATTCTACTGTTTCCAATTCTAAATAACTCAAAACCCACAACCCATAACTCACAACCCCTCCACCCCAACCGCCTTCACCTCATCCCCCCAAAAAATACCAGCTGCATGACCGAAGGCTTCAGGGTCTCCGGTGGTGCAGAAGGTCAAGGAGCCTGAACGGGAGAGACGCTGTTCCATGGAAGGATGGCGCAAAAGGTAGTTTGAAAGGCTGTCAGCCACAATTGATCCTTGGGAAACAACCGTAATATCCGGAGGCAACATGGCCCGGATGCGGGGAAACAGCAACGGATAATGTGTGCAGGCAAGCAACACAGTATCAATATCATCCGACTGGTCAAGGAGATTGATCAGGCAATCACGGATGATCGGGTCGGCAATCGCAAAATCAAGGTAATCTCCAGATTCCACAAGGGGCACCCAAGAAGGACAGGCCTGCTGATGCACATGCACGTCGGGGAAAGCCTTTCCAACCTCAATCACATAAGACCCGGAATCAACGGTGCCCTGTGTTCCAAGGATGCCTATGTGTTTTGTTTCAGTGTAGTCGCCAATGACTTCAGTGGTCGGGCGAATCACGCCCAAGACCCTTTTCGATGCATCAATCCCTGGAAGATCCCTTTGCTGTATCGTGCGCAATGCCTTAGCAGAAGCCGTATTGCAGGCAAGGATAACCAGCGGGCATCCTTGGGCAAAAAGCCAGCGGACTGCTTCTAATGTATACTCGTAAACCGTTTCAAAATCCTTGGGGCCATAAGGTGCACGAGCATTGTCGCCCAGATAGATATAGTCATATTCGGGATGGCGCTGGTGAATCTCTTTCATGATGGTGAGACCACCCAATCCGGAATCAAATATGCCTATTGCTTGTTTCATTTTCCTGGCGTTTATTCACGAGAATGCCCTTGACACAAAAGCATGGGCAAAAAAAGACCGAAACAAATGTTTCGGTCAGTTCCTTTATTTTGCTGCCGGTTTCGGGGCCGGCGCAACAGCACCTCCTAATTTCTTTTTGATCAGCGGCAAGATATCATCACCTTCAGGTGAAACAACCAGTGCTTCTTTCCTAAACACATATGTATATCCATTGGCTTTGGCAACATCAGCAATCAGCTGGTTGGCCTTTTGGGCAACAGGAGCCATCAGCTCTTCTTGCTTTTGCTGCATTTGCTGCTGATAGTTTTGCTCATATCCCTGCAATTCTACAAGCAATTTCTTCATTTGCTCTTTCTTTGCAGTTTTGGTTGCCATGGTCATCTTCACTGAATCCGCTTTGAACATGCTGTCCTGACGGTTCAACTCCTTCAAAGTTTCACCATAGTTGATTTGGAGTGCGCTGTCGAATTGTGCCATTTCTGCGGTTGCCTTCTTGTAATCAGGCATGAGCTGCACTACTTCGTCTATGCTGACATATCCTGTTTTGTTCTGTGCATTGAGGAATGGATTGAATGCTACCAACGCGATCATCACCAGACCAAGGCTTAAGATTTGTTTCATTGCTGCTTGTTTGTTTTTTGTTGATTCGAAAATATGCTTTTTTTATTTCCCCGTTAATTCTTTTAGGATATCATCGCTTTTATCCAGTTTGGGGTCGGCAAAGATAATGGTAATTCCTTCACTTTTATCCAATATCAGGTCGTACTGTCTGGCAGCAGCCAATTTTTGTACGGCACTGTATACCTTGTCCTGGATTGGTTTTACGAGTTCCTGCCTTCTTTTGAAAAGGTCTCCTTCAAAACCAAAACGTTTTTTTTGAAGGTCGCGCAGTTCTTTTTCCTTGTTGAACAGGTCATCCTCCCTTTTTTTCAACAGGTCTTCACTCAACATCACTTTCTCAGATTCAAAATTTCTGTAGAGTTGATCCAGCGCCGCCTGCTTGAGGTCTATCTCCTGCTGCCACTGAATGCTGAACGCATCAAGTTTTTTCTGGGCTTCAGTATACTCAGGCAACTTGCTGAGGATATAACGGGTATCGATGACGGCATAACGCTGTGCAGTGGCGGTGAACCCAAGCACTGCAGCAAGAAGGATAAGCAATGAAAGTTTTTTCATGACTTGCTTTTTAATGATCAGCCCATTACCCAAAGGAAGGGCAATCAAGGTTATTCTGGCTCAAATCCGAGCATGAAGGTGAATCGGCTTGCGTCTTTCAGGCTTCCTGTATTGGTAATCCTGTCCAACCCAATGCCATAATCAAATCCCAACAAACCAAACATGGGAAGGAAGAAGCGAACACCCGCACCCATCGCACGCCTTAGCCTGAAAGGATTCCACTCCTTGAATTCATACCAGCCATTCGCAGCCTCATAGAATGCCAATCCGTAGATGGTACTGCTGGGGTTGGTCACGAATGGATAGCGCATTTCAAGGGTATACTTGTTGAATATCGTGAAATAATTCTGTGCGTTTTGCTTGTCAGGGTTGATGGTTGGGTCAGATTTGTCATAGACCGGATAACCCCTGTGGGCAATGATGTCATATCCAAGTACACCATAGTTGTTGGTCAGACCTGCATCACCCACCTGGAAACGCTCGAAAGGAGAAATCGGAACGTTTTGGTTGTACCTGCCGATGAAACCATACTTGGCGGCCATGCGCAATACAAACTGCCTGGTTTTGTCTTCGCCCGCAGGCTTACCGATGGGCACAAACCACTCAGCATTGAACCTCCACTTGTGGTATTCCACCAACTTGAACACATCGGTCTTGTTGATGCCATTGATGTAGGACCAAGGTGGCGTAAATGTTCCACTGAGCATGAAATTGGAACCACTGCGTGGGAAAATCGGCTGGTCAATGGAGGCGCGTTGCAAAGCCAGCTTCAGGTTGAAGTTGTTCGAAACACCCGTTGAGAAAGAAGGGAAAATTGAATAATTCTTCGCCTTGTATTGGATATAGCTCAATGAGGTAACCAAAGAGAAGAAGTCATCTGGCCATTTCAACTGCTTGCCCAAAGCGAGGGTTACACCCGAGGTACTCAAGAAAGATGAGTCAGCAAATGCCCTGTCATACAATCCCGTGTATGGATTATATGCATTGGTAAATTTGGTATTGAATACGTTGAAAGAGAATGAATTCCTTTTCTTTCCACCCAGCCAAGGCTCTGTGAAAGAGAAGTTGAGGGAGCGGAAGAATCTTCCGTTCGATTGGAATCGAAGACTCAATTTCTGGCCATCGCCTGTTGGCAATGGATCCCAGGAGGATTTCCTGAATATATTCTTGATGGAGAAATTGTTGAAGGTTACACCCAATGTACCGGTCAGACCGATGCCACCACCCCATCCTGCACTGAGTTCCAGCTGGTCAGAGGATTTTTCCTCAACAGTATAGTTGATGTCAACAGTACCATCGTCTTGGTTGGGAACAGGCTGCATGCCCAGCTTCTCTTGATCGAAATAACCAAGGTTCACAATTTCCCTTTGAGAACGAATCAGGTCTGCACGGCTGAATTTTTCACCTGGGACTGTGCGGAGTTCTCTCCTGATCACATATTCCTTGGTCTTGTCATTTCCCGTGATGTTCACATTCTTGATGGTTGCCTGTGGCCCTTCAGTGATGCGGATTTCATGGTCAATGGTATCGTTGTAAACAGAGGTTTCTACCGGATTGACAGAGAAGAAAAGATATCCATCATCCATGTAAAGGGAGCTGATATCACCTCCTTCAGGAGAGAGCTGCTTGCCCAATTTCTTGTTCAACACTTCCAGGTTGTAGGTATCGCCACGGCGGATGCCCAGCAACAGATTGAGGATGCTGTCGGGGTATTTTGTATTGCCCTTCCAGGTCATCTTTCCGAAATAATATTTGCTGCCTTCATCCATTTTCATGGAAATGTTGAGGCGGCCCTTGGGATCATAATACTGTGTATCTGCAGCGATGGCAGCATCCCTATAACCCAGTGAATTGTAGTACTGAAGGATTTTCTCCTTGTCTTCGAGGTATTTTTTCTCGTTGAACTTGGCAGAGGAGAAGAGCTTGAACCTGAACCATGGATCTATGAAATCCTTGATTTTGGTGGGATGGAGGTACCCTTTTTCCTGGATGAACTCCTTGAATGAAGTAGATGGAATTTCTCCATAAGGGCTTACTGCACTGTCTGGATAAAGGGTGATACGGGTGGTTTCCTTGGTGCCTTTCAGTTTCTTTTTGAGTTGAACGGCTGAGGCGGCTTTGTTGCCAAAGAAATGGATATCAGAAATCCTGACCTTGCTTCCTTTTTGGACATTGAACGTAAGGACCACTTTCTCAGGGGAGTTGGGATCAGGTGTTTCATCAATGACTACCCCTGCACCCTGGTATCCTTTATCAATAAAATATTTGACGATGTTTTCCTTGGCAGACAAACGCATGTTGTCTGTAACAACACGGGTTTTGAAGAGACCTACCTTGTCTTTGAGCTCATCGGATTCCGTTTTACGGACACCCTTGAACTTGAAATCAGCCAGCATGGGCCTTTCCACCGCATCGATTTCTACCCAAATATTGTTGTCTTCCAACTTGGTGATGTAGACGTTGATGTTGGTGAACATGTTCTGAGACCAAAGCTTGGCAATCGCTTTGGCAAATACATCCCCTCCGGGAAGGGTCACTTCATCACCTACAGCCATTCCTGAAACGGAAATGACAATGGCAGCATCAAAAGCCTTGTTTCCTTTGACCTGAATATCTGCAATGGTGTATTTGCGGGGATATTTGGCCGTATAAATGGCCAAAAGTGCCGGATCTACCGAAGTTTTGGGAAGGGTATCGTTTTGAGCAAAAACGCTGTCCGAAAACACAAGTAAACCCAGTAATATTAACAGCGTTGAAATCCTCTTCATCCAGTTCTTTGTTTCGGTGGGCAAAATAACGGGTTTTTGTCTAATTGTTTGTTAAACCGTCAATTATCTGGCTACTTGTCTTCCCAAAACGCCTCTCACGCTTTTGAAAATCAAGGATCGCTTCATAAAGATTCTCTTTTCTGAAGTCTGGCCAGCGTGTTTGGGTAAAATACAGCTCGGCATAGGCCAGCTGGTAGAGCAGAAAATTACTGATCCTGTATTCACCGCTGGTGCGGATCATCAGTTCAGGGTCAGGAAATTCACTGGTGGAAAGATATTGTTGGAGGGTGTCCTGGGTAATGGCAGAGGGATCGAGCTTTTCAGCCTTCACATCTTCTGCAATTTTCTTAACAGCATTCACCAGTTCCCAGCGTGAGCTATAACTCAGGGCCAGCACCAGATTGAGTCCGGTATTCGCAGCCGTCATGTCAAAAGCTTCCTGCAGGGCATTCTTGGCATGGTCCGGAAGCATGCCCAGTTCACCAATAACGTGCAGCCTGATGTTGTTTTTGTTGAGAATGGGAACTTCTTTCCTGATGGTTTCTACGAGCAATTCCATTAATCCGGTGACTTCCTGTTCAGGCCTGTCCCAGTTTTCTGTGGAAAAGGCATAAAGCGTAAGGTACTTAACGCCCAATTCAGCACTGCCTTCCACAATATCCCGTACACTGGCCACACCATGGAAATGACCAAAAAGCCTGTCCTGGCCTTTCTCCTGGGCCCAACGCCCATTGCCATCCATGATGATGGCGATATGCTTGGGAATGCGCTCATTGTCTATCAGTGCTCTTAACGACATGGAGAGCAAAGGTACAATTTTTTAGGGAGTGTTCGGTTTTGCACACTTATATGAGCTGAATGAGATGGAAATGGCGAGTTCTGCAAACAGAAACTGGTCTTTTTGCTCACTGAAACCTCGTTGTTTTCCGGCTACGCCGATGCGGGTTCCTGTCTCGTATGAACGATCTTGAAGCAAATAGGCAGGATTGGTTTTGCCGTTGACCTGGGCAGGAAATATACTTTCCCCGGCATAGGTCATGCTCACATCGTCGAGATAGTCGGTAGAGGTAAACCGGTGTGAAACCTCGAAAGCAAGGTTGATGTTTTTCCCGAGGTTGTATTTGATGCCCATCCCCAAAGGAAAAGAGAAAGCCTGGTTGCTGTAAGGCTTTCTGTCTGGGTACAAGGCATTGCCCTGTCCTTCTGTACCCAATTTCCGCAGGTAATATTTTTGACCATCGAGGTAGGTATAAGGATCATAATTGAAGGTCCCAATGCCCAACGTGACGTAGGGCGTGAATGCGTAGTAAGGGTTACCCGGAATGAACTCAAAGAAGTTGAAATCGCCCTGTGCTGACATCTCCCAAATTTCTGAGCGAAAATTAAGGTTCCTCCGTTGCTGAAATTCGATCTTGCTGAAGGCATCTGCATAACCAACCTCCGCATAGTGGCCACTCAAACGCAGGGCAACATAATTGCCGAATTGTTTTCTGAAAAACAGACCCAGGGCGGGTTTTGATCGCTTAAAATCGTTCCTGTTGTTCAGGTCGCCAAAGTATTGGGCAACACCAATGGATATCCCCAATTCCCCCTCTTGTACAATGGCGTTGTTCTGCGCAAATGATTGCACAGCGCAGGCGATTGTAATCATAAAAAAGGAGAGTAATTTCAACATGACGCTGTAAAATAATTGCAAGCAGTCGGAATTTGCGTTAAAGGACCGATAAATATTGCAGTTTTTTGCTACCGGTTCCTTGTATCAAAGCCCCAGGTCAGTTTCTCCCTGAGGGTTTTGAGGAAATTGTTTTCATTGAGCCGGACAAGATTGAAGCAAAATTGTTCTTTTTTGATGGCCAACTGAACACTCTTGTCTACCAGTTCTTTCCTTGAATCCAGTGTACAAATAAAATCATCCACCCGACCTTCGACCTCAAAAGAAATCACATGGTGATTGGGCACCACAATCGGCCTGATGTTGAGGTTATGGGGCGCAATGGGGGTGATGACGAAACTCTCACTATCGGGGAAAATGACCGGACCATTGCAACTCAATGAATAGCCTGTAGACCCGGTAGGTGTTGATACTATCAATCCGTCTGACCAAAAAGTATTGAGGAATTCTCCGTTGAGATAGGTATGTATCTTGATCATCGGAGAGAATTCACGTTTGTGGATGGTGAATTCGTTCAGGGCAAATGGCTCGTTGCCAAACAAAGGAATACTGGCATCAAGATGCAACAAACCGCGTTTGTCGAGCACATGGCTTCTTGCCTTGAGCGATTGCACGGCTTCGTCAATATTGTCTTTGCCCAGGCTTGCAAGAAACCCAAGCCTGCCGAAATTAATGCCCAGCACGGGAATCATTTTATCACGCACCAGACAAACCGTATCCAACAAGGTGCCATCACCACCCAGCGAAATCAAGGCATCGAAAGATTCATCCAGATCATTGGCATCTGCGAAAGACTGAAGCCCCGTTGCTTGAGCATTGCTTGTTGAAAGCTCAGCCTGGAACTGGTACTTCAAGGCACTGTACATGACAGGCGTGATGCCTGCATTGAGCAATGCATCAGTGAGGTTGATCAGGTCTTGTGCCTGAACGGTTTCTCCTCCCCTGCTGTATATGGCTACTTTCATGATGCAACAAAAGTAACAAATGTTTGGCCGATAGTGTTGTTTGGAGATTATTCTACTAATTCCTTGTATCCGCCTTATGTATGAAGATCCCGTTCTGGTTCAACTGATTGAAGCTGTATTCAATGCGCAAAACCACATCATAAATGCTGATGATATCCAGGCCAATACCGCCAGTGTAAAGCATTTTATTGTTCAACATGTTGCGTTGATGGTTGTTTTTATTATAGACATACCCAACGTCGCCATAGGCTTTGAGATAGAACCTGAATGGAATAGATGAATACGTTTTTGAGCGCAGGCCGGTCTTGAGTTTATAAGAGAAAAACTCTCTCCCTACTGTGTTGCGGACAAATCCACCAGCAACGCCATCGACCACATAATATTCCAAGCCGCGCAAATAAGCATCATTGTATCCCAACATGAATTGGTTGAAATAAGGTTGATCAAAAGGAACCCTGATATGGCCTTCTGCGATGGTATTCAAATAAAATTTATTGGGGAGGGTAAAGTATTTACCGAAATGAATGAAAAACTGTGAAAGATTGACCTTGTTGTTAAATCCTCCCCTGCGCAGAAACTCAATTTCAATCGTTTTTCCACTGGTAGGATAAGGAATATAATTGACATCATAATACTGGTAGGTATAGCGCAGTTCAGGGTATGAAACCTTGGTTGTGGAAGATCCAAGATAGTTGCTGTTCAAGGCTGCGACTGTATCAGCAACGGATTCCATCTGGTATCCCAGCTTCAGGTAATGCCGCGCGATAGAGCCTTTGCGGTAGGAGTAAACACCCCCCACATATACCTGTTTTCTGATGAACTTGTTTTCATCTTTGTAAAACACCTGCTTGTTATCGATGGTATTGTGGTTGATCTCCCGGTTGCGTGAATAAGAAACATCAAATCCCCATCCATGCCTGAGGGCGTTGTCTGAAAATGGATTGTAATATTTCAGGGTTGCCCGCTGCGTATATCCATTGACCAGCCAAATGTTGAGCTTGTCATTCCTTCCGGTAATGTTTTTCCCCAAAAATTTCAGGCCATAATTCAATCGGTCAGGATTCAATCCATAGTCATTCAACCATACATTCCAGTTCCTGTCGGCTGGCTTCAAGTAAGGCAAAGGAAAATAATACCAACGCTCTTTTACATCTACAAATATATCCAACGAGTCATTGTACCAATTGGTAAAACTGACACTGGCATCCACGAAAAGAGCAGTATTCATGAGGTTTTGGCGGCTCCTTTGCAATCCGGCCAGCATGTCTGAAATGGAGTAAGGTGCATTCTTTTGAAAGACCAGTTCTCGCGCAACGATATAAGGCTTGGTTTTTTTATTTCCCTGCATGATGAAGTTTCGGATGATCACATGCGAGGATTTCAAGACGGGATGATCCTGGTGTTCAATAACCGACTGGTCCTGCGCTTGCAGCGAACAATTGAAGATGAACAATAGCGAAAAAAACTTCCGCAGGATTATCATGGGGTTGATCAGTTAGCGGCCAGTGAGGCTTACAAATTCAGGTAATTCATCAGATGATCCAGGTTCTTCTGCAGGGAATTATCATATGATTCATCCCCGTAGTAATAGATCACTTGGTATTCGTGTCGCTGGAAAGTAGCCACAACATCAGAAATTTCTTCCTTGTTGATGCGAAGCACAACCTGCATCATTCCGGTATGTTGATCCTGGATAGAATTCAATTGCATGATCATTGCATCGTTTGACTCCACCAGCCGGTTGATCTCCCCTGGCGCATAGTCATGTCCGGGCATTTCAAGCACAATCATTGATCCTGATGCGGAGACGCCTGACAAAAGAGAAATCTGGTCCAGCATTTTTATGGTGCCGATGACACCCTCCCACTCATTGTTTTCGTTGACCACGGGAACCTGATCGATATGAAATTTAGACCTCACGCGGAGTGCCTGCAAAAAATGGTCTCCGGTCCTCACCAAAGGTTTGATGAAACGATGCTGAATAGAAATGACCTCGGCTTGGGAATCTGTATCCTCCAGTTCATCAAATGCTACCATGCCAAGGTATTGCAAACCATCCAGGACAGGGATATGTTCGATCTTGGCTTCATCCATCAATTCCATGGCATGACTTACCGTATCGTGGAGGTCTACGGTGATCATGGATGATTCAAGCATTTGGCTGCAGTAGGTCATGTTCTTTATTGATAGACCAATATTACTCTTAATTGGCTGCAGTTGTCTCGAGTTTTTGTAAAAATTGTGCAAGAATTACGTTAAACTCGTTTGGCACCTCCATCATGGGGGCATGTCCGCAGTGATCAATGAAGTGCAACTCACTGTGGGGAATCAATTTATTGAACTCACGGCCTACAAAAGGCGGAGTGATGCTATCGTTATTGCCCCAAATCAGCAAAGTGGGTAATTTGATCTGGCGAAGTTCATCGCCAAGATTATTTTTGATCGCAGAGCGAGCCAAAGAGATGACTTTCAGGGTCTTCATCCGCTCATTGACAATCTGGTATACCTCATCCACCAATTCCTTGGAGGCCGTATTGGGATCGTAAAAAGTCATTTCTGTCTTCTTACGGATGTATTCGTAATCGCCGCGCTTGGGATAGGTGTCGCCCATACCATTTTCAAAAAGACCGGAACTTCCGGTGAGGATCAAAGATTTTACTTTGGCTGGAGTTTTGAGGACATGCACCAGTGCGACGTGGCCGCCCAGTGAGTTTCCCAGCAGGTGTATCCCCCTGTAACCACGGTGATCAATGAATTTGGTCAGGTATTTTTCTAGGCCGCCAACGGTTGTATGCAGCAGGTCGAGCTCAAACAATGGCAAAAGCGGCACAATAACTTGATGGGTATGGCGAAAATGGTTGATGATGCCTGTGAAATTGCTCATGGCACCAAACAATCCGTGCAGAAGAATCAAGGGTTCTCCCTGTCCCTCTTCAATGAACTTGAACTTTCCATCCTCTTTGACTTCGTATGGTAGACTCATATATATTTCCGAAACAGGATATTAAAATGGTAAAATTGGGTTGAACTCCGACAAAGAAAAGTAAAATGCCTGATATAACCCACTTGGTAAGTCGAAATGGGTGGCTGATTCGAGTAGGATTAATGATTTTGTTTAATCATATCCTTTGTTTCATTAAACAAATTCTTGAGTGCTGGTAACCATTCACTGAAATGCAAGACCAGCCATTGGCCATAACGCATCAAGTAACTGAATGATTTGGAATCAGTTGCCTGACCATCGCCCACCAGGCCAAAACGGTTGCAGTAGACCAGGGTGACGGCAAAAAAGGTAACATAAATGACACACATGACCAGGATGCCAAGCAACTTGTTGACCAGGCCCAGCAACATGAGTTCAGCTGATTTTTCGATGATCTTTCCTACCAGCCTTACAGCAATGATGCCTGCAATCAGTACCAAGATGAAGGACAAAAATGAAAACCATTGGCTATCGCTGCTGGAATGGGTCCTGATATAGCCTTCCACTGTGCCTGAAAAATGAAATGCCAGGGCCAGGGCCACAAAATAAGAGACGAATACAAATATGGCCATGATAAAACCTTTGGTCCATCCTTTGTAAAGGGCCAGCGCGAGGAGAATCAGGAGAATGATGTCGAATACCATGGTTGAAGGGGGTTGAGAGATGTTGTGCTCTTAAAAATGCCTCTGCATCACCAGCTTTATAGCCTACTGCGCCGTCAACAACTCTTTTACAATGGCGGAGATGGCCTTACCATCTGCCTTTCCGGCCAATTGCTTCGAAGCAACGCCCATGACTTGTCCTAGTCCGCTGATATTGGTAACGCCCAGGGTCTTGATGATTTCAGCAATGATGGTTTTCAATTCAGCCGGATCAAGTTGTTTTGGGAGATACTGTTCAATCACCTCTACTTCTTCTTTCTCCTTTTGTGCAAGGTCGGCACGGTTCTGTTGCTCAAATATGTCTATGGAATCCCTTCTTTGCTTGACCAATTTCTGAAGGATCTTCATCTCAGCATCTTCAGACAATGAATCTCCAGCTCCTTCGGCAGTTTTTGCCAATAAGATGGCTGCTTTGATGGCGCGCAATGCGCGGAGGCCTTTTTCATCCTTGGCCAGCATGGCCTTTTTCAGGTTTTCGTTGATGGTGAGTTCGAGTGACATGGTATAATAGTTGAAGAGGTTGAAGGGGTTGAAGAGGTTGAAGTTTAGACTTCGGCGGGTTCTACTTCCTCCTCAATATCCAGCAATCAACCTTGTTGTTGTTCTTGCATGGTTTTCTTGAACTTATTGTAAAACTGCTTTGCGAAATCCTTCATTTCGCCCACCAATTCAGTTTGGTGAGTGGCACGGTCAAAGGTGTCTGCCATGGTCATCATCGTCTGGTAATAAAAATCAGCCATTTCATCCACCATCATTTCCTTGGTCCAGAGGTCGATTCGCAGTGCAGCCCTTTCCTTACCATCCCAAAAAGATATCATGATGGCTTTTGCATCCTGTTTCTCTTCTGAGGAAGATTGGCTTGCGTTCCAAAGGATCTGGTGGGGAATTTTCTGGTCGTCGAGGGTAACATCGATGGCTATGGTAGACTGTGTCATTGATTCAATTTGATGGCAAAGTTAATGAATTAGGTTAATGCTAGGCTTGAGAGTGACTATGGCTTCACCTAAAAGTATTGCACACCCAATTTTCTCTAGTCACAATTGAGTAACTTCATTCAATCTGTTTTTTGATCAACATTCAATGAAATGCTTACAAGACGGGAATTGCTCCGCAACGGAGTCGGGCTCATGGGTGCTACAACCTTCAATACAGGTTCGTTTTGGGACTTTCTCCATAAAAAACATTTTCGCATCGGAGCCTGTGACTGGTCCATTGGTAAAACCGCTGATGTTACAGGGCTTCAATTGGCCAAAGATATCGGGCTGGATGGATTGCAGGTAAGCCTTGGCACCCTGAAAAATAACATGCACTTAAGGGATAAGGAGCTGCAACAGCAATACATAAACATGTCTAAGCAGACAGGGGTCAAAATTTCAAGCCTTGGCATCGGCGAACTCAACCAGATCCCTTATAAATCTGATCCCCGTACTGAGGAATGGGTCTGGGACAGCATAGATGTTGCCAAAAATCTTGGAGTGACCGTAATCCTGTTGGCGTTCTTTTCCAAGGGCGATCTCCGCAATGATCCCGAAGGAAAATCTGCAGTAGTGAAACGACTGAAAATGGTGGCGCCTAAGGCAGAAAAACTGGGCATTACCCTTGGCATTGAATCTTACCTCACAGCAGAGGAACACCTCGACATCATGGACAGGGTGGGTTCAAAAGCGGTAAAGGTTTATTACGATTTCAGAAATGCTGCTGACGCGGGAAATGATATTGTCAAAGAAATAAAATTGCTCGGCAAAAACAACATCTGTGAAATTCACATGAAAGAGAATGGATTTCTGTTGGGTGAAGGCACATTGGATTGGAGCAGCATTGCAAATACACTTGAAGAGGTTGGGTATCATGGAGATGGATGGATGCAAATCGAATGGGCCAAGCCCAAAGACATGGATCTCGTAAAAGCATACCAGCATAACTTGGGTTTTCTTAGAAATAATTTCAAATAAGTTCCATCGCATGAAATATTCAAGGTTCATTTTGGCAATATCAACATGTATGTTGATGTCTTTTTTGCATCTCGGGCAAAAAAAACCTTTGCATGATGACCTCGGATTGTTTCTCCCTGATGACCTTGAAGTCAGCCTTTGGGCAGAGAGCCCCATGTTTTTCAATCCAACCAATATGGATGTAGATGCAAAGGGTAGAATATGGGTTACAGAAGCGTACAACTACAGGCCCGCCATCAACGGAAATCCTACCCGTGCATCAGGAGACCGTATCGTAATCCTGGAAGACCTGAATGAAGATGGTGTTTCAGATACTGCAAAAGTTTTTTATCAGGGTCCGGAACTCAATGCCCCTCTTGGCATTGCAGTGCTTGGTAACAGGGTTATTGTCTCTCAAAGTCCATATGTCTGGAATTTTTATGATGACAATGGAGATGATGTGGCAGACAGGAAGGAGATCATGTTTCAGGGTATTGAAGGGGAGCAGCATGACCATGGGGTGCATGCCTTTACATTTGGTCCGGATGGTAAATTATATTTCAATTTTGGTAACAGTGGAACCACTTTAAAAGATAAAAATGGTGCTGTGGTGCGTGATCAGGATGGAGATGAGATTGGTCCGAAGAAATACAAACAGGGCGTGGTT